>QEUY01000044.1 GCA_003577365.1 Chloroflexota bacterium
GGCGGCTCCGGCGGGCAAAACGGCATCAAATCCATCATCCAGCATGTGGGCAGCCAAGACTTCCATCGCGTGCGCGTCGGCATCGGGCGTCCGCCAGGACGCATGGACCCCGCCGACTATGTGCTGCAAGACTTTGCCCCCGCCGAAGAGGAATCTATCGCCGTCCTACGCGAAAAAGTCTGCGACGCCCTGGAGTGCTGGATGTTTGAGGGGATCGACGCGGCGATGAATCATTACAACGGGTAGAGCAACCGGATAGATCGGGAGAGCGTCATTCGATGAACCTTGCCGGGCTTGCGCCCTTGCTCCATCACCTGCCTGCCTTCCGGCGTCTGCTGGAGGAGGGTAGCGCCGCGCCCCTCTCGCTGCTCCAGTCGGCGCGCGGCTATGTGGCCGCGGGCCTGCATCAAGCCCGCGGCAGCGCGCTGCTCCTCTTGACCTCGCGCGGCGAGCTGGCCCAACAGATCCTGACCGAGCTAGACCAGTGGCTGCCGCCACCCGAAGAGGGCGGCCCGCCGCGCCTGCTCTTTGCCGAACCGGATGCACTGCCCTTTGAGCGCATCCTATGGAGCAACGCCACCCGCCAGCGGCGGCTGACCGCCCTGGCCGCGCTGCAAAGCCGCAGCGGCCCGCCGCCGCTCGTCGTCGCCGGCGCACGCGCCCTGATGCACAAGACACTGCCCGCACGCGAACTGCGGCTGGCCCTGCGCCCCATCAAAGTGGGCGAAAGCGTCCGGCTGGAGCAGATGACCGAACGCTGGGTGCAGACAGGCTATAACCCGGCGGATGTGGTGGAAGAGCCGGGCGTCTTTGCGCGGCGCGGCGGCATCGTCGATATCTGGCCGCCCAACCTGGCGCAGCCCGTACGCATCGACCTCTTTGGCGACGAGGTCGAAAGCCTGCGCGTCTTTGACCCCGCCACCCAGCGCACGCTGCGCCAGGTGCAGAGCATCGAGATCGGCCCCGGCAGCGAGGTGCTGAGCAAATATGGGCCGGCCATCCTGGCGCGCTTGGGCCTTCAGGGTGACCGGCTCTATGCGCCCGGCAACCTCGACCCCACGCCCGGCGGTTCGCCGCTGCAAGACCCCTCGCTGCTCCTCGCCATACGCGAAGAACTGCGGCTGGAAGTCGAACATCTTGCCCAAGGGCAGAGCTTTCACGGCATCGAATGGTATCTGCCCTATGCCTATGAGCAGCCCGCCAGCCTGCTCGACTATCTGCCCCAAGACGGCCTGCTGTTGATCGACGACACGATTGACCTGCTCGCCACCCTGCGCGAACTCGAGATCCAGGCCGGCGGCCTGCGCGATGAACTGGAGCGCAGCGGCGAACTGCCCCATGAATTTGCGCGCCCCTATCTCAGCGCCGACGAAGTAGTCGAGCGGCTGCGCCGCGCCGCGCCAATCGTCCTAGGCTATGGCGACTTGGACGGCAAAAGCACCGACGCCAACACGCCGCTGGCGCGCTGTTTCCTGCCCGGCCCGCGCTACGGCGGCAAGACCAAGCAGATCGTCGCCGACCTGGCAAAAGCGCGCGCCGCCCACGACGCCGCCGTGCTCGTCACCCGGCAGGCGGCGCGCCTTCAGTCGCTGCTCAACGACGCCGACCTGACCGTCCATGTGCAAAGTGACCTGCTCCAGCCGCCCGGCCCTAACGCGCTGCAGATCGTCCAGGGCATTGCCCAAGAAGGCTTTGTGCTGCGCGGCCTCACGCTCGACAGCGGGCAGCCGAAGGCCGAATTCGCCCTGTATTTTCTCACCGACACCGAGCTGTTCGGCTGGAGCAGACCCCAAGCGCGCCGCCGCCCCACGGCACACAGCACTGTCGCCCCCGAAATCTTCTTTGCCGACGTCAAACCCGGCGACTATGTGGTGCATCTGGAACACGGCGTGGGGCTGTATGACGGCCTGGTCAAGCTGGAGATCGGCGGCATGACGCGCGAATATCTCCAGGTCAGCTATGCGCGCAACGACAAGCTCTATGTGCCGGTCCACCAGGCCGACCGGCTCAGCCGCTATGTGGGCGTGGGCGAAAAAGTTCCCCCAATCAACCGCCTGGGCACTGCCGATTGGGCCACGGTCAAGGAGCGCGCCAAACGCGCTGTGGCCGACATCGCCGAAGATCTGCTGCTGCTCTATGCCGAGCGCGAAGTGGCCGAGGGCCATGCCTACAGCCCCGATGGCCCGTGGCAGGAAGAACTGGCCGCCTCCTTCCCCTATGAGGAGACAGACGACCAACTCAACGCCATCGATGCCGTGCGTCAGGACATGGAATCCGGCAAGCCGATGGATCGCCTGATCGCCGGCGACGTGGGCTATGGCAAAACCGAGGTGGCGGTGCGCGCCGCCTTCAAGGCGATCATGGACGGCAAACAGGTCGCCATGCTGGTGCCGACCACCGTCTTGGCCCAGCAGCACTACCGTACCTTGAGCAACCGCCTGGCCCGCTTCCCCGTGCGCGTGGAGATGCTCAGCCGTTTTCGCACCCCGGCCCAGCAGGCCGAGATCACACGCGGCGTGCACGAGGGCAGCATCGACCTGATCGTCGGCACGCACCGGCTGCTCAGCCAAGACCTGGAGTTCAAAGACCTGGGGCTGTTGATCATCGACGAGGAGCAGCGCTTTGGCGTGGCGCAAAAGGAGAAGCTCAAACAGCTTCGTACCCAAGTCGACGTGTTGACGCTCAGCGCCACCCCCATCCCGCGCACGCTGCACATGAGCCTCAGCGGCATTCGCGACATGAGCACCATCCACACGCCGCCCAAAGAGCGGCTGCCTATCCATACTGTTCTGGCCGAATATGACGACGTCTTGGTGCGCCAGGCCATCCAGCGCGAGCTGAGCCGCAACGGCCAGGTCTATGTCGTCAACGACCGTGTGCGCGGCATCCAGCACCTGGCCGACCGCATCAGCCATCTGGTGCCGGAGGCCAGCGTGGCGGTCGGCCATGGACAGATGCCCGAACGCCAGCTTGAGGAGGTGATGTACCGCTTCGCCCAAGGCGAATTTGACGTGCTGGTCGCCACCACCATCATCGAAAACGGGCTGGACATCCCTAACGCCAACACCATCATCATCAACCGCGCCACCCACTTCGGCTTGGCCCAGCTCTATCAACTGCGCGGACGCGTGGGCCGCGGCGCGCAGCGCGGCCACTGCTATCTGCTCTACGACAAACACACGCCGCTCAGCTTTGACGCGCGCCGCCGCCTCTCCGCCATCATGGAGAGCAGCGAGGAGCTGGGCGCGGGCTTCCGCATCGCCATGCGCGACCTGGAGATCCGCGGTGCGGGCGACCTCTTGGGCGCGCGCCAACATGGACACATCGACAGCGTGGGCTTTGACCTCTATACGCGGCTCTTGGCCCAGGCCATTAACGAGGCCAGAAACAAAAAGCAGCGCTTCGACCAGGCCGTCCAGCAAACCATGAGCGCCCAGGTCGCCAAGGCCAACGGCGAACCTCTGTCCGAAAGCGAACTCGCCGAGGGTGAGCGTCGCGGCGGCGCAACGGCTTCACTGCCCGAAGACCTACAGTCGCCCTTCGACGTCCACGACCCGCTGGCCCCGCCGGTGCTGCTCGACCTGCCGCTCGACGCCCAGATCCCGCAGACCTACATCGAGGAAGAGAGCCTGCGCCTGCAGATGTACCGGCGCATCGCCGGCCTCACCCACCCCGAAAGCATCGACGAGATGCGCAAAGAGATGGTCGACCGCTTTGGCACGGACGATGAAACCGGCTCCGTGCCGGTAGAGGTGGAAAATCTCTTCTATCAGATCCGCGTGCGCATGTTGGCGCTGCGCGCCAATGTCCAGAACATTGGCCGCGAGCTAGACCAACTGGTGATCCGCAGCGATGCCTTTGAAAACATCGACCGCGGCGCGCTGGAGCGCCGTCTGCGCCAAGCGTTCGGCCAGATGCCGCATGGCGACTATGCCCCGGACGAGATGCCGCGCGTGGCGCGCCGCGCCGTCTACCTGCCGATCGACGAGGAAGGCAAATGGCGCACCGCCCTAGTACGCACCCTGGAGATCATGGCCTACAGCTAACCTGGGTCGAGATGTGGGAAAAATCAGGGGTCAAATGTGGGATAACGTGTGGGTAAAGTGTGGGATAGATGTGGGATAAATGTGGGATAAATGTGGGATAAATGTGTGAGTGCTGTGGGAAACGTGGGAAAATCAACGGGGCATCCATCGCGGACGCCCCACCTTATATCAAGCCTTATATCAATCTGCCGTCAATTCGTCGCCAGCTTGCGCCGCATACGCACATACTGGGCATAGTCGATCGGCTGGCGCCGCCGCACATAATCCAGCGTGGCCGGCGCGGCGGCGCGCACCTCCACAATACGCGGCGTCACCAGCAGGTCAAAGGCATCCGCGCCCGCGCCGCTGCCATAACTCACCATCAACACCCGCTGGCCCGGTGCGGCGGCGTCCAGCACGGCGGACAGCCCGATCATGGCCGACCCTGCATAGGTGTTGCCGATCTCGTTGACCAGCAGCCCCGTCTCCCACTGCGCCGGTTTGAAGCCCACTTCCGCCATGGCGCGCATGGGAAACTTGCGGTTGGGCTGGTGGAAGATCACATGGTCATAGTCGGCGGCCTGCGCGCCCATCTCGGCCATCATCTGCCGCGCCGCGGGGATGATATGCCCAAAATAACCGGGGTCGCCGCTAAAGCGTTCGGCATGGCTGGGATAGTGCGTGGAGGGCCGCCGCCAGAAGTCGGTCGTATCCGACACATAGCTGAGCGTGCGCTGGAAGATCGCCACCGCCTCCCCAGCCGGCCCCACGATATAGGCCGCACCGCCCGCACCCGCCGTATATTCCAGCGCATCGCCGGGCCGGCCCTGCGCCGTGTCCATGCCGATTGCCAGCGCATAGTCGGCCATGCCGCTGCCCACAAAGCCCAGCGCGGCCTGCATCGCTTCGGTTCCCGCCTTACACGCAAACTGCCAGTCGGCGGCCAGCGTGGCCGGCGTCGCGCCGATGGCCTCGGCGACGATCGTGCCCGTCGGTTTGACGGCGTAGGGGTGGCTTTCGCTCCCCACCCAGACGGCGCGCAGTTGGCGCGGGTCGATGCGGGCGCGCGCCAGCGCATTGCGCGCCGCCTCCACGCTCATCGTCGCCGTGTCCTCGTCCAACCCCGGCACAGCCTTTTCCTTGACAGGGCTGGCGCTGTGGCCCTCGGTCCAGACGCGCGCGATCTCCGCGCCCGGCAGACGATAGCGCGGCACATACGCGCCATAGCCCACAATGCCCACCGCACGGATCGGTTGCTTCAACATAACCTCATTTGCCTTCGATGATAGCAGCGTCGAGATGACCTTCATCCCGGCTGGTTCAATCTGCATGATCTGACGATACATCTAGCTGTAAACTAACCATACAACGTGCGCGAGCGGCGGTTAGGCTCCATCCAATGGCCCAGTTGCATGACCGGCGCTTTCTGAAGCGCCGGTCACTGGTTCATCAACGCTTGAGCGCGCTCCAGCCGCACCTGGCCTTCCTCGACCAACTGGCTGGCGATGCGCTCCACCTCCGCCCCGCGCGCGCCGGCGGCAATCGCCACCTGGCGCGCGTGCAGCGCCATATGCCCCCGCTGGATGCCGTCGGTCGCCAGGGCACGGATCGCGGCCAAATTCTGCGCCAGCCCCACCGCGGCCATTACCTCGCCCAGCTCGCGGGCGCTGCCCACGCCCAAAATCTTGAGCGCCACCTGCGCCGCCGGATGGCTGCGCGTCGCGCCCCCTACGATGCCGACGGCCAACGGCAGTTCGAGCCGGCCATAGAGCAGCGGCGCCTGGGCTGTCTCCGGCAGGGGCAGCGCCAGCGCCGCCCGATCCTCGACCCCGTGCCAGTCGGTCAGCGCCCGGTACTGCCCAGAACGCGCCGCATAGGCATGGGCGCCCGCCTCGACCGCGCGCCAGTCGTTGCCGGTCGCCAGCGCCACGGCGTCGATGCCGTTGAGGATGCCCTTGTTGTGCGTGGCGGCGCGATAGGGGTCGGCTACAGCAAAGGCGTTGGCGTGGGCGACGGCCGCAATCACCGCTGCGCCGGGATGCTCCGCCGCGTCAAAGACCGCGGCCGGGATCGCGACCTCGGCCCAAGCGCGCCGCCGGTCGCTCAGATTGCTCAAGATGCGCAGCAGCGCCCGCCCCCCGCTCAATGCCTCCAGCGCGGGCGCGATCGCTTCCGCCGCCGTATTGACCGCGTTGGCCCCCATAGCGTCGCGCACGTCGCAGAGCAGATGCACCACCAGCATGGGCACGGTCGGCGTCTGCGCCAGATAGCGCACCTCAATATCCACCGGCCCGCCGCCCAGCCGTGCGATCGTCGGGCTGGTGCTGGCGCGCGCCAGCAGATCGGGCTTGGCCGCCAGGATAGCGGCTGTCGCGGCGGCAGGGTCCGGCACGTCGAGCAGTTGCACCTGGGCGATCATCACCGGCGGCGTGCTGCCCGTGTGAAATCCCCCGCCGGCGCGCGCCAGCTTGGCGGCGAAACTGACTGCGGCCACCACCGACGGCTCCTCCACCACCATCGGGATCAGGTAGTCGCGGCCGTTGATCAAGAAGTTGACGCCGATCCCCAGCGGCAGGTCATAGCGCCCCACCACATTTTCGATCATCTTCTCGGCCTGCGCCAGCGCCATCCCTTCCTGCAGGACGGCCACCTCGGCGGCGTCCAGCCCGGCCCAGGCCGCGACCAGCGCCACCCGTTCCGCCAACGGCTTTTGATAGAACCCGCTCAGGCGGGAGCTACGCGTCTGCCCCATCGATGACCGCATCACATCAACCGGTAAAGGCCAAGAGGGCGCGGCTGAGCGGCGCATCCATCCACTGCGGCGCGACCGCCAGCCCAATCGACAGCCCCAACACCACCACCGCCAGCCCTACGTTGAGCGGGCGCTCACGCAGCAGGGCGCGATTGGTCAACGGCCCATAGAGCACGCGCGCCAGCCGGATATAGCCGAAGATCGCGCCGCCCGACGCCAGCAGCACCACCGCGGCAGGCTGCCAATCCAGTTCCGCCACAATCTGCAGCGCCGCCCAGTGGCCGGTGAAGCCCGCGCTCAGCGGAAAGCCCGCCAACCCCAGCCCGCCCAACAAAAAGGCGGCGCTGTTCCAGGCCAGCCGGCTCCCCGCGCCCTGGAGATGTTCCAAGGTCAACCCACCCGTGTGCTGCTCCAACACCGATAGACCCGCCGCCGCAGTCAACATGCTGACCACGCGCAGCCCAAACAGAAACAGGACCAGCGGCCAACTGCGTGGCCCCGGCACGGCCAGCACCAGCAGGATCAGCCCCCAGTCGTGCAGCGCCGTATAGCCCCACAGCCGTCCGACGCGGTGCGTCCCGGCTGCGGCCAGCCCTCCCCAGACCGCGGTCGCCAGCCCCAGCCAGTTGAGCCAGACGCGCAGCGGCGCAAACTGCTGGAAAAAGGGAAAGGTCGAGGCGGTGCGGTACAGCAAGTGGAGCAGCGCCAACTCCAGCAGCAGGATCAACAGGGCTGTCACCACCGGCGGCGCGGATTGCGCCACGGCGGGCTGCGCCCCATGAAAAGGGACCGGCGCCAGCAAGAGCAGCAGCCCCAAGGCCATCAACTGCGCGGCAGTGGCGGCGGCGCTGTTGTCCTGCGGGTTGAGTGGGATCTGCTCGATATACCACGCCGCCACCAGAAAGAGCGGGAAGGCCAGCACCGGCGGGATCAGGCTGCGCAGCGGCCCTGCCGGGCTGACCAAGCGCCCGGCCTGCAAGACGAAGATGCTGAGCGCCGCCAGCGCCACCAGCACCATGGGCGTCAACAGCGGCGGGGCCAGCGGGCCGGTGATCAACAGCGCCAGCGCGATATACCCCGCCAGCAGCACCAGGGTAAACGGCACAAAGCTGCGCCCCTGGCTCAAACAAGCCACGATCAGAAAGGCCGCGGCCACCAGCAGCAGGCTGGCTACGATGATGGGGAGCGCGCCTGGCTCCAGCCGGAAGGTAAAACCCAGCCGCGCCAATGAGCCGCCCATGTCCACCCAAATGCGCCCGCCCGGCAGGATCCACATCGGCTGCGCCAGGTCGACTTGCCAGAGCAGCGCGCCCCACCCGCCCGCAAAGAGCGCCCCCGCCAGCGCCGTAGCCTGCTCCCAATAGCGCAGCAGATAGGTCAGCGCCGCCACCGCCAGCAGGCTGCCGACCAGCACCGCCGGCAGACTCACGATCAGCGGTTCGCCGTTCATGGCTGTTTGCGCGCCGGCATGGCACGCCCTTGGGCAGGGTCGGTCCGCACACTGCCGGGCCGGCGGAAGGCGGGCGCATGGCGGTGCAGCCCGCGCCACCAGCCGCGCGCCAGGCCGCCGAGCCACTCCAGTTCGGGCGCAGATGGAGCCGAGACCGGCGTGTCGCGGGCCGTGGGGTCGGGGAAGACGATATCGGTCAGGATCGGCGGCGCTTCCGCCACGGGCAGTTGTTCGGCCAGCACCAAATAGCTGCACGCCAGCGCGATCGCCAACTCCAGCATGCCGATCAGCGCGATCAACGCCGGAATGCCCAACAGCACGCCCACCACCGCCTGCACCGGCACACACCACAGCAGCAGCGCCACTGCATAGAAGAGTGGATTATCGCTCAGCGCCAGCATCACCAGCACACACAGCCCCAGCCAGACAAACAGCGCCGTGACCTGCGGCACCAGTTCGGGGATCCGGATGCTGTCGCGCAGCGCCTGCCAGCCCAGAAAAACCACCACCAGCACCATGGCGCGCAGCAAGAAGGTCCCCGATTGGCGCAGTGAAACCGGTCGCGGCACCTGCTGGGCCGACAGGGCCAGGATCAGACAGGTCAGCGCCGTGACCGCGGTCATCACCCCCGCCCACTCGCCGGGGATTTGCTCCACCTGCACCGCCACCGTCGCCACCCCCACCTGCACCACAAAGAGGCCCGCCAGCGCCAGCCGCCACTCCCAAAACAGGATGATGGCGGCCGCGATCGCGCCCACCACCATCAGGCCAAAGCCGGTGCTGAAAAAGGTCAAAATGCCCACTAGACCGCTCATGCACGTCCTTCACATCTTGAAGCAGCTCGCGCCGCAGCAGCGTTCCCGCGCCTATTGCAGCAGCAAATAGCCCATCAAGACCGCGACCATCACCCAGCCCATATACCCCGCGCCCTCGACCACGCGCAGCACATTGCCCCAACTGTCGCTGACCTGGTTCACGCTCCACCAGGACAACCGAAACAGCCACTGCAGCCGCGTCAAACGGCTCAACCGTTCGGGCCAGAGGCCGAGCGCAGCCCACAGCGTGGGGCGCAGCGAGACCAACCCGATCCCCAACGCCAAAGGCAGCGATACCGCCACCCAAACCGGCCAATCGGCCACGACATTGGGCGGGCTGCCCAGCATGGGCGGGATCGCATCCGCCAGGTTCGCCAGTTCCGCCGTCGCCGCCGGAAAAAAGCCCACGATCGCCAGCGGCAGCGCCAGCGCCATCACCGCGACCAGAAGCCGCAGCATCACCCCAGGGCGCAGCCTGGGGCGCTGGTCGGGCTGATGGTCGCTCCAACTGCGCAGCATAGCCGCCACCTGGATCGAGAGCGCCAACATGATGCCGCCAAAGAGCAACAGGTAGACCGGCCCGGCGCTCAACAGCCGCGCCAGCGAAGGCTGGGTCAAAAAGCCTGGGGTAAAGGGGACGCCCGCCAGCGCCAGCGCGCCCACGCTCACCGGGATCTGCCAGCCCCACGTCTGCCAGACTTGGTCGCCGACCAGCCAGAGCGCGCCGCCCAGGGCCAGCGCGGTCGTCGGCCAGATCAGCCCTGCTGGCCCCTGGCGAAAGGCGAGCGCCCCCGACAGCGCAGCCAGCCCCGCCGAGGTGATCAACACAAATGTGGTGTGGTTCGGCTGGTCATTGGCCGTCCACGCCGCCACCGCACTGCCCAGCAGCGACGCCATCAGGATCAAGAGAATATCGGGCGCAAGCAGAATATACTCCGCGCCCAGTTCCACCGTCCACCCCAACAGCCACAGCCCGCACAACACCGGAACCATGTGGTCCAGCAGCCGCTCGGCCACGTTGACCTGGCGCGAATCGGAAGGCAGCAGCCAGAGATGAAAGGGGTAGATCCCCGCCCGGATCAGCGCGGCCAACAGCATCAGCCCCACCGTCTCCGGCGGAAGCTGACCACCGTGCAGCGGCTGGCTAGGGCCTGTCGGCCCGGCGGGCAGCAGCCCCACCAAGAGCAGCAGCGCACCCAACAGGCTCAACCCCTTGGCCTGGTGCTGCGGCGAGTTCAATGCATGTTCGTCGCTGACCATGTTGTCGGGCCGCACGGCCCCGCGCACCAGCGTGAACAGATCCAGCACCACCCAGGTGAGCATGGCCGTGAGGACATTGCCGCTGCCCACAAAGAGCAGACCCGCAGCCAAGACGCCCAGATGGATCGCCAACGACGAATGGACACGGCGCGCGCGCATCTCGCTCACCGGCGGCGGGCTGTTGAGGTCGAGCAGGATGCCCACGCCGCCCAGCAGCAGGATCAGACCGGAGATATACCAGTTCCAGCCGTCGCCGACCCAGAGCAGATTCGTGCCATATTGCAGCGGCGGCTGCCAGGGCCGGCTATAGACCGGGACAACCGGCTCGGCGCGCAGCCCCAGAAACAGCCAGACGGCGACTGCCACAAAAAAGAGCGCCAACCCGGTCAACCAGCCGGGCCGGCGCATCCAGCGCCCAACACTTTCGACCACAATGGCGCCGATCAGCAGCGCCACCGCCGGGCCTACCGGCGAGACAAGGAGTTGCAGGACAGTGATCACAGTGCGCCATTGTAGCACAGCCGCCCGGCGCTCACAAGCTCATGGCAGCGCGGCATCACCGCCGCCAAACATAGAGTCGCTGGCCCTACCCCCACTACATCCCACACGCATCTTATATCAATATCATACCAACGTCCCGCGCATCACCATCACCGCCTGCCCGCCGAGGATCACGCGGTCGCCCGCGGGCCGCATACGCACCACCCCCCCGCGCGCTGATGCTTGGTAGCCGGTCAACTCGCTCTTGCCCAGTTTCTCCGCCCAATAGGGAGCCAGGCAGCAATGGGCCGACCCGGTGACCGGGTCCTCGTCGATCCCGGACGCGGGCGCAAAAAAGCGCGAGACAAAGTCATATCTGCCCCCCGAGCTGCGGCTGGTCAAGATCACGCCGCGCACCGGCAGCGCGCCCAGGGCGCG
>QEUY01001048.1 GCA_003577365.1 Chloroflexota bacterium
CTGATCCATTACGCCAGCGACACGCCGATCAGCCGGCGGCAGACGCTGTTGAGCAAGAGCCTGAGCTATTTCGGGGTCGACGCCACCTATGCGGCGTCCATCGCCGTGCTGCGCCGGGTGTTGAAGCAAGAGGCGGCACGGCAGCGCAAGTTGCAGCGCCGCGAGGAGCGGCCGGGCGTGCCGCTGGTATTTGGCGCCGATGGGGTATAGGCGGCCTGTGAATAGATGCCTGTGAATAGATGCCTGTGATGTAACTAGGATGGATGTGTGATGCGTGGACGATGCGTGATGTGATCCGCTTCGCCGCGGCGCTGCAGCGTGGCGACGTATTGCCTGAACAGTTGGCATTGTCGATCGCGCGCATCGGCGATCCTGCGCTGGACGAGGGACAATGCGTCGCGCAGTTGGACGCGCTGGCGCAGACGCTTGCGCCGCATCTGGCCGATGTGCCGGTGGGGGAGGCGCGTGCGCGCGCCTTCCTAGAGGGGGTGAGGCGGAGGCTGGGGTTCGACGGCAATCATGAACGCTATTACGAGGCGGGCAACAGCTATCTCAACGTGGTGCTGGAGCGGCGCAAGGGGCTGCCCATTTTGCTCTGTGTGGTGTTGATGGCCTTGGGCCGGCGGTTGCAGCTTCAGATCGACGGCATGGGCTTTCCAGGCCATTTTATGGGCCGCTATCAAGATGAGGCGGGAACTTGGTTCTTGGATCCGTTTTACGGCGAGGTGGTCGCGCCGGACGCGCTGAGCGGCTATTTGAGGCGCATCTTCAACCGGCCTGTGCGTTTGGGCGGCGACGTCTTCACCCCGGTGACGCCGGTGGCCTTGGCGCAGCGTATCCTCAACAACCTGCGCAATTTCTATCTGGAGGCCGGCGACTATGGGCCGGCAGGGACCGTGCTGGACTATATGCTGGCGATCACGCCGGGCAGCATCTATTTGTGGCGCGAGCGCGGGGTGCTCGGTTTTCGTACAGGGGAGTGGCAGGCGGCGCGGCGTGCGCTGCGCCGCTATTTCTTCCTGACCGGCCGCACCCAACTGCTTCTGCCCGAAGAGGCGGGCGGCGGGGCCGTCTCGGTCATGGCCTCGGAAGAACAGTTGGTGCAGATGCTGCATGAGATCGACGAGACGCTCAACCGTTTGAACTGACGCTGCGCGCATCCTATGGCGGAAACTGGTCAATGATAAAGCGTGTGACGCGATACCGACTGTGGATATGGCGAGTTCTCTGGGTGCTGGTGCGTTTGGTGCAACCCCTGATCTGTCGCGTGCGCATCGAGGGGACGGCGCATGTGCCTGCGGAGGGCGGTGGCGTGGTGGCGTGCAACCACACACTGGGCGTAGACTGGATTCTGTTGGGCTATGCCAGCCCGCGCGAGTTGTATTACATGGCCAAGGCCGAGGCGTTTCAGATCAGCCGCTTCACGACTTGGATGATGCGAACCGGCGGCGTCTTCCCTGTGCATCGCGGCAAGAACGACGTGGCTGCGCTGGCGAATGCCATTGACCTGGCGCG
>QEUY01001049.1 GCA_003577365.1 Chloroflexota bacterium
GCCCTCGCTGGTTTCAGGCGTGGCCGTGGCGATGCTCTGGATGTGGCTGTTGAACCCCAAGTTTGGGCTGATCAACTGGCTGCTCAGCCTGGTGGGCATTGCCGGCCCGGAGTGGATCTACTCCAAGACCTGGGTGATCCCCTCGTTTGTGATGATGAACCTGTGGGGCGTGGGCACGTCGATGGTGATCTTCCTGGCCGGGCTGCAGAGCGTGCCGGGGGAACTCTATGAAGCGGCGGAGTTGGACGGGGCGGGGTCGCTGCGCAAGCTGTGGAATGTCACCATTCCCATCGTCTCGCCTGTGATCCTCTTCAACCTGATCATCGGCATGATCAACTCGTTCCAAGTCTTTACCCAGGCCTATGTCATGACCGCGGGCGGGCCGGGCAACGCCAGCCTTTTCTATGTGCTCTATCTCTATCGCAACGCCTTTCAATACTTCCAGATGGGATATGCCTCGGCCTTGGCCTGGGTATTGTTTGTGATCATTGCATTCTTCACCTATCTCGTCTTCCGCACCTCGCGCGAGAGGGTGTTTTACCAGATGTAGGAGAGGGTTTGAAGATGGCGCAGACCAAAGCCCAACCGCTACCCCATACGCGCACGTCGGTCTGGGGCAGACTCCGCACCCGCAAGCTGACTAGCACGGCGTTGATCTACCTGCTGCTGATTGTGGGCGGGCTGGCCTTTGCACTGCCCTTTCTGTGGATGATCTCCAGCTCGCTCAAGGCGCAGGTCGAGGTCTTCCTCTTTCCGCCGCGCCCGCTGCCCAAGGAGATCCAGTGGCAGAACTATCGCGATGCCCTGACCGCCGCGCCGTTTGGGCGCTACTTCCTGAACAGCGCCGTCATCTCTGCGCTGGTCGTCGTGGGCGCGGTGCTCTCGTCGTCGATCATCGGCTACGGCTTCGCCCGCATTCGCGGCTGGGGGCGGGATGCGCTCTTTGCCATTGTGCTGGCGACGTTGATGCTGCCCAGCCAAGTGACCATGATCCCGACCTTTCTGATCTTCCGCGAGCTGAACTGGATCAACACCTTCCTGCCGCTGACCGTGCCCTTCTTTTTCGGCCAGCCCTTCAACATCTTTCTCTATCGCCAGTTCTTCATGGGCGTGGCGTCGGAGATCACCGACGCGGCCAAGATCGACGGCTGCAATCACTTTGACATTTACTGGCGGATTGTCATGCCCATGTCCAAGGCCGCCACTGCCACCGTCGCCATCCTGGCCTTTTTCTGGTCGTGGAACGAGTTTCTGCTGCCGCTGATCTATCTGAACTCACAGAAGCTTTACACCGTGCCGCTGGGGCTGGCGATGTTCCGCGAGTTCTACTCGGTGCAGACGCCGTGGCACTGGCTCATGGCGGCTTCGGTCGTCGCCGTTCTACCCTTAATCGTGATCTTCTTCTTTTCCCAACGCTATCTGATGGAGGGGATCGTCATCGGCGGTATCAAATAGCTGGACAGATCGCCAGGCGGATCGCGCAGTGTGGCGCGAGCAGGGTGCGCGAGGA
>QEUY01000045.1 GCA_003577365.1 Chloroflexota bacterium
TCATTTCTAATCTCCCGCAGACATCTCTAACCCTCCCTTCATTTTTTTGGGTGTATGCTGAGCGGTTGTGGCCGATTTGCACACCCGGAACCGGTCAAAGGCAACTCGCGAACTTTGGGGCGCACCCGTATTTTGACTAAAATTGTGGGTTGGGCCGGCATCCTGCCGCGGCGCGCAGTGAGAGCGGCGGGTATGCGACCTTGATACCCAGCGGAAAGGACATGCGATGATACAAGTTACCCATCTCACCAAAACCTATGGCTCAGTCCAAGCCCTCGACGATGTCTCCTTCAGCCTGGAGGCGGGGGAGATTGTGGGTCTCCTTGGCCCCAACGGCGCAGGCAAGACGACGACTATCAAAATCCTCACGGGCTATCTTCAGCCCGATGCAGGCGAAGTCACGATCGATGGGCTGGACGTGCTGGCCCAGCCCCAGGCTGTCCAGCAGCGGCTGGGCTACCTGCCCGAGAGCGCGCCGCTCTACCCAGAGCTCTCGGTGCAGCGCTACCTACGCATGATGGCCGACCTGCGCGGCATCCCCGCCACAGACCAGCTCGACGCCATTTCCGAGGCCGTCTATGCCACCAACCTCACCGAACACCTGGCCCGGCCCATCGGCGAGCTGAGCAAAGGCTATCGCCAGCGCGTGGGGCTGGCCCAAGCCATTCTGCACAAGCCCAAGCTCCTCATCCTAGACGAACCCACCATCGGTCTCGACCCCACGCAGATTCTCGACATCCGCCGTCTGATCAAACGGCTGGCGCGCAACAGCACGATCCTCTTCTCCACTCACATCCTCTCCGAAGTAGAGGCGCTGTGCGACCGTGTGATCATGCTGCTCAACGGCCAGGTCAAGGCCGACGCGCGCGTGGCTGACCTGGCCGCCACCGCCGACGCCATTCTTGTCTTGCAGAGCGAAGTGCGTGGGTTGGAAAAGACGCTGCACGCGCTTTCCGGTGTGCGTGGGCTGGAGCCGATGCGCTCTGCCGACGGCTTCCCGGCCTACCGGGTGTTGGGCACGCCGGAGCTAGACCTCTGCCCGGCCATCTACGCTCTAGCGCGCACCCAGTCCTGGCCCGTGCGCGAGCTCCGCCGCGATGTCAAGACGTTGGAAAGTGTCTTCAACAGCCTCGTCACGCCGGCCTAGCCGCCGCGCGACCACGGAGGAACTGATGAGGAACTGATGAGGAACTGATGAGGACTTGATCGGGGAATTGACGATGAAACAGATTCTAGCCATCACGCGCAAGGAGCTGAACAGCTATTTCGGCTCCCCCATGGCGCTGATCTTTATCGGCGTTTTTCTGGCGGCATCCCTCTTTACTTTCTTCTGGGTGGACACCTTCTTCGCTCGCGGCATCGCCGACCTACGCCCACTCTTCCGCTGGATGCCGCTGCTGCTTGTCTTTCTGGTGTCGGCGCTGACCATGCGCCAGTGGAGCGAAGAAACCCAATCCGGCACGCTGGAAATCTTGCTCACCCTGCCCGTCCCCTACTGGCAGTTGGTGGTGGGCAAATTCTTGGCCGTTATGGCGCTGGTCGCTCTGGCGCTCGCCCTGACCTTCTCGCTGCCCGTCACCGTGGCGATGCTGGGCGACCTCGACTGGGGTCCCGTGATCGGCGGCTATTTGGCTGCGCTGCTCATGGCCGCCGCCTATGCTGCGCTGGGGCTGTTCGTCTCCTCCCGCACGGGCAACGACCTGGTGGCGCTGATCGTCAGCGTCGTGGCGGGCAGCATCCTCTATCTGATCGGCACACGCGGCGTCACCGAGTTCACCGGCGAGACGACCGGCAGCATCCTGCGCGCCCTCTCCACCGGCAGCCGCTTCGAGAGCATCCAGCGCGGCGTGATCGACCTGCGTGACCTGGTCTATTATCTCTCGCTCACGCTGCTCTTTCTGGCGCTCAACGTCCTCTCGCTCGACGCCAAACGCTGGAGCCACAGCCTGAACACCGCAGCCTACCGGCGCAACGCCCTGATGGCGGCCAGCCTGCTGGGCATCAACCTGCTGCTGCTCAACAGTTGGCTCTACCCCCTCACGCGCGCCCGCGTCGACCTGACGCAGCAGCACGAATACACGCTCTCCGACACCACGCGCCAACTGCTGCAAAACCTGCAAGAACCGCTGCTGATCCGTGCCTACTTCAGCGAGCGCACCCATCCGCTGCTTGCGCCGCTCGCCCCGCGCATCATCGACACCCTGCGCGAATATGAGATCGCGGCCAACGGCAAGATCAACCTGGAGATCGTCGACCCGGCGCAGAACCCCGAGCTGGAAGCCGAAGCCAACCAGACCTACGGCATCCGCCCTACGCCCTTTCAGGTGGCGGGCCGCTATGAGGCGTCGGTGGTCAACGCCTACTTCGACATCCTCGTCCGCTATGGCGACCAGAACGAGGTGCTCAACTTCCGCGACCTGATCGAGGTCGAAGCCTTCCGCGACGGGCAGGTCGACGTGCGGCTGCGCAACCTGGAGTACGACCTGACACGCGCCATCAAAAAGACGGTCTACGGTTTCCAAAACCTGGATTCGGTCTTGGCCGCGCTGCCCGAACCGGCCAAGTTGACCCTCTTCGTGACGCCCGACACGCTGCCTGCCGACCTGCAGACCGCCGCCGACACCGTGCAAAAGGTCGCCGGCGAGATCCAGTCCTCTTCCAATGGCAAGTTGGTGTTCGAGGTGGTCAACCCCGACGCGCCCGACGCCGCCGTCAACCGCCAGGCGCTGCTCGACAACTACGGCATCCAGCCCTTCGCCGCCACGCTCTTTGGCGATACTACCTATTTCCTGCACATGCTCCTGCAGGTGGGCGACCAGACGCAGGTCATCTACCCAGGCGGCGACCTGACCGAGGCGGATATCCGCCAGGGCATCGAGACCGCGCTCAAGCGCACCTCCTCCGGCTTTCTCCAGGTCGTCGGGCTGTGGCGGCCCACCATCCAACCCGACCCGATGATGGCGCAGTTCGGGCAGATGCAGCAGCCGCCCTTCTCCACCTGGGACACGCTCTTTCAAAGCCTGAGCCAAGAATACGAAGTGCGCCCGGTGGACTTGACCAACGGCCAAGTGCCCCCCGGCATCGACGTGCTGGTCGTGGTCGCGCCCCAAGGCATGTCCGACCTGCAGCGCTACGCCATCGACCAATTCCTGATGCGCGGCGGCGCGGTGGTCGTCGCGGGCAGTGACTTCCGCGTGACTGCCGACCCGATGAGCGGCGGGCTGACCCTCGTCCCCATCGAGGACGGGCTGACCGAGATGCTCGGCCACTACGGCGTGACCGTCGAGCCGACCCTGGTCATGGACCCGCAGAACGAACCCTTCCCGGTCACCATCAGCCGCCAGGTCAACGGCTTTCCGGTGCAGGAGCTTCAGTCGATCAACTATCCCTATTTTGTGGATGTGCGCGCCGACGGCATGACGCAGGACAGCCCGATCATCGCCAACCTGCCCGCGGTCACGCTCAACTGGGTCTCGCCTGTGCGCCTAGACGAAGCCAAAAACGCCGGACGCACGGCCACGACCCTGCTGCACTCCAGCGCCCAGTCGTGGCTGCGCGACGACACCAACATCCAGCCCGACCCGGCGACCTATCCGGAGTTCGGCTTCCCGCCCGGCGATCAGCGCGCGGCCCAGCCCTTGGCCGTCTCGGTCATCGGCGAGTTCGACAGCTTCTTTGCAGGCAAGGAAGTGCCCCAGCCCGCTACCGGCGAGGGCAGCGCGCCCGCCCCCGCCCCCACGACCGGCACCGTCGAGCGTTCGCCCGCCACGGCGCGCCTGGTGGTCATCGGCAGCGGCGACTTCCTCAACGACACGGTCTTCAGCATCTCGTCCCAGCTCTCGGTCGACCGCTACCTCAACAGCCTCCAGTTGCTCCAGAACTCGGTGGATTGGTCGGTAGAAGACCTCGATTTGTTGGGGATCCGCGCCCGCGGCAGCTATGCGCGCCTGCTCAGCCCGCTCACCGAGAGCGAGCAGTCCTTCTGGGAATTTGCCAACTACGGGTTCGCCCTGCTGGCGCTGGTTGCCATCGGCGTGTGGTGGGCCACGCGCCGGCGCAGCGAAAAACCCATGCAGTTAAGCGGACATGCCCTTGAACCGGCTGATGCGGAGGTCTCCCTTGAGCGACCTTAACTTGACCCAAACCACGCTGCCCGCCGCCGGGCAGCCGCGCCCGGCGCTCAGCCGGGTCAATCTGATGCTCCTGGCGCTGCTCGCCCTTCAACTGCTGGCCGTCGCCTGGGTCTACTGGCCGCGCGCCGGCAGCCCAGAGGGAACACCGCTGCTGCCCGGCGTCAGCGCCGACCAGGTGACGCGCCTGCGTATCGCCGACGCCGACCGCTCCGTCGAACTCGAGCGCACCGACGACGGCTGGGTGATGGCCGGGACCGACGGCTACCCCGCCAACACCGAAAAGATCACCACGACGTTGGCGAGTCTGATCGGCATCACGACCGACCGGCTGGTGACCACCACGCCGGCCAGCCATGCCCGTCTCCAGGTCGCGCCCGATGCCTTTGCGCGCCAGGTCACGCTCACCACGCCCGGCGGTGATCAGGTCATCTACTTAGGCTCATCGGCGGGCGCCGGCGCGACCCATGTGCGGCTGGACGGCAATGACGCCACCTATCTGACCAGCGGTCTCGATGTCTGGCAGTTGGATACCGCGCCGTCCAGTTGGGTCAACGCCACCTATTTCAGCCTGCCCGCCGACGAGGTTGTCTCCTTGACGCTGCAAAACGCCAACGGCACGCTGACCTTTGTCAAAGACGAAAACGGCGAATGGACGCTGCAAGACCGCGCCCCTGACGAAGAGGTCCTGGCGGCCAACATCTCTACACTCGTCACCCGTGCCACCGGCGTCAACCTCACCGTCCCCTTGGGCACTTCGGACAAACCGGAGTACGGCATGGCCGACCCGCTCGCCACGCTGACCTTGCAGACCCAAAATGAGCAGGGCGAGACGGCGGAATACACGCTGCGCTTGGGCGCAAAAGGCGCAGACAACACCTATGTCTTCAAAGCGTCCAGCTCGCCCCACTATGTCCGCATCGCGGGCTTCACCGGCGACGAGTTTGCCAACAAGCAGCGCGCCGACTTCCTGCCTCAGCCCGAAGCCGCAGACACGGAAACGGATAGCAGCGCCGCGCCGGCCACTTCCGCAGCCATCACGGCGACGAACTCGGTCAGCGAAACAGCCCCGCTCACGCCGGCGCAGGCGATCACGGCGACCGCGCCGCTGACCGCCGCCCCGGCCATCAGCGCCACGGAGACGTCTACAGCTACCGGCTCGATCTCCTCCACCGAAACCACGACCGCAACCTCCGATTAAAGCGACACCGCTACAAGCCGCCGGGCGCAGATCAGATGAACGATCTGCGCCCGGCGCGCGGAAACGCCACCCCATATTTGCGGCGGGCCGTCGAACCAGGCACAATAGGGCCTATCGTTCGATTTCGCCCTCACCTTCAGAAACACGACACACTCTGATGCTACTCGGCCTCATCGTCAGCCTCGGCGCGGCGCTTGTCCCCACGCTGATCTATGTCCTGCTCTTTTACTGGGCCGACCGCTACGAGCGCGAGCCGCTGCGGCTGGCCTTTGTCGCCTTTATCTGGGGCGCGATCCCGGCCATCGTGATCAGCCTCATCGCCGAAGTCACCCTGGGCACGCCGTTGCTGCAGAACCCCAGCGCGCTTGCCGCCGATCTGATGGAAGGCGCAGTGGTCGCCCCCATCGTCGAAGAGTTGGCCAAGGGGATGGCGCTGCTCTGGATCTTCTACCGCTATCGCCAGGAGTTCGACGGCGTGCTCGACGGGCTGGTCTACGGCGCGCTGGTCGGCTTTGGCTTTGCCATGACCGAAAACTTCTTCTACTTTGTCGGGGCCTTTATGGAGAGCGGCTGGGGCGGCCTGACCGTGCTGATCTATCTGCGCGCCGTCGTCTTTGGCCTCAACCACGCGCTCTACACCGGCCTGATGGGGATTGGGCTGGGGATGGCGCGCAACCGCCGCCACCCGCTCGCCCGCCTGGGCTGGATCCTCGCCGGGCTGCTCATGGCGATCCTGACCCATGCCTTCCATAACCTGGGCGCAGGGCTGGCTTCGGTCAGCCTGTTGGGCTTTGCCCTGAGCCTTTTCACCGCCGCCGCCGGTCTGGGGCTGCTGCTGCTCGCCGTCGGCATCGCCTGGCAGCAGGAGCGCAACACGATCCACGCCGAACTGTCAGGCGAAGTCGGCGCGCTGCTCAGCGTGGAAGAGTTGGAGCATCTCACCGGTCGCTGGCGGCGGCCCGCACACCCCGCGCAGCGGACGCGCGCCCGCCTGCTCGTAGAGTTCGCCAACCGCAAACGCCGCCTGCGGCTGCGTGGGCCAGAGCGCGAACCCGAGCTGCCCGGCGAACTGGCTGCGCTGCGCGCCCAACTGGCCGCCGCGCCCGAACAGGCCTAAACAAAAACCGCCAGGGGCAATCCCTGGCGGTTTTATGTGTGCCTACGGGCGATGATCGCGACTAGCGATTCTCGCTGAAGTAACGCGCCTGCCCGTTGATATCGCTGCGCAGCACGCGCTCCACCGGCCAGCCGATGATCTCGGCGATCCGCTCCGGCGGCGTGATCGCCAGTTCGCCAAAGGTGCGGATCCCCGCGTTCTTTAACCGCTGCTCAAAGACCGGGCCGATCCCCTTGATGCGCACAAAGCTGTCGTCCTGGACCTCCTCGGCCTGCGCGGCCAAGACATCCTGCGCCGTCACATAGTCGAGCGGCTCGGCCAGCTCATCCTCCAGCGCCGCGCCCCCAGTCCCCACCGAAGACGCAGAAGCAGCCCGCTGCGCCGTCTCAGCGGTCGCCGGTGTGCTGGGCGCAGCCGGGGCCGGCCCCGGTCCCGCCGGCGGCTCGCCGGTGGTATAGGTGCGGACCGCCGGCCCGCCGCCCGTGCGCCGCCCGCTCAGCCAAGGCAGCAGCACGGCCCCCGTGCCAAACGAGCCAACGCCCAACATCGCCAGAAAGCCGATAAAGCGGAAGCAGCCGCCCATGGCCCACAGCAGCGCCATCACGCCGGTCAGCGCCACCGCGCCCACCGCGGCGGCCAGCGCCGGCTGCACCGGCTGCTTGACCCAGGTCGAAATGCGCTCGCCCGCCACCTGCGAGACCGCCGCCCACCCGGCCAGGTTGATCCCCAAGAGCAGCAAAATGGGGACGAGCGCGATCGGCAGCAGGCAGATCGTCGCGCTGAGCAGCCCGGCGAGGAAGAGCAGCACCAAGTTGGCTAACAGCCCGACCACAAAGCTCAGCGCCAAGTTCTCGCTCATCTGGCCGCGCACGCGGCTCACCAATTCGGGCTGCGCATAGGCCAACACCCCGACCAACAGCGTTGCCAACCCCGTCAGCAGCACCGCGCCGATCAGCCGCAGAAATAGCTGGCCGATCCAGCCCCAAAAGCCCACTGAACGATCGCGCAGCGCCGTGCTGGGGGGGACTGGAAGCTCACGGCTGGGCGCGCCCGGCAGACGCAACTGCGGCCCTTCGGCCACGCTGCCGCCGACATAGGCCCCCTGCTCCCGGTGGATCTCGCCGCTGAGCACGCTGACGCCACCCTCGACGCGTGCCGTCGACGCCAAGTCGACATCCCCGCTCCAACTGGCGACATCGCCGCCGACGCGGCCTGCGATCTCGATGTTGCCCGAAAAGGTGGTCACATCGCCGCCAACGCTTCCGCCGGGGCGAATCTCCAGATCGCCGCTGTAGATGACCAGGTTGCCCTGGATCTGGCCCCCTTCTTCGACCTGCACATCACCGCTGTAGACCGCGACATCGCCGTCGATCACGCGCCCAGGCTCGACCACAAGGTCGCCCCGGAAGATCTGCTCGCCGCCGGCCTGGGCAAGGCGCGGCGCTTGCGGCGCAGCCACCTGCGCTTGGGCCTGCCCATCCAGCCCAAAGACCAAGACCAACGACAAAACCGTGACGACCACAGCGGCGCTCAGCCACCGGGTCTGCTGCTTGCGCTTTGCCATACACATACCTCTTCCTCGTTATGTTCAATGATCGCGATCTGCAGGGCATGGGGGAGCATGCCAAGCCGCTACACCGTCACCGGCTCGCGCTCACGCGTGGTTTTGCGCAAAAGCCGGATCCAGCCCCCCAGCAGCACAGCCGTCATCAGCCCATAACAAACCCCCAGGGCCAGCGCCTGGGGCGATGCCACAAGGTTGACGACCCCGCTCCACACCAACTGCGCCATGCCGGAGAACCACACCCACCCCAGCGCCAGGCTATGGATCAGCTGATTCAGCCACACCGCCTGATTCGCCAGCACCAACGCGCCCAAAAAGAGCAGCCCCACCAGCCCGCTGCCCCACAGCAAGAGCGCAACCACGCCGACCACGGCCCCGCTCTGCAAGCGGCGGCGGTTCTCCAACTGCACAAGCTTGCGCTCCACACCCGCCATGAGATCAGCCGGCGGCTCCACTGCCGGCGTGCGGCGCAGCGCAACGTCCATGGCCTGCCAGTTCTGCCATTCGGCGGACCACCCGGCATCCGCCGCCAGCAGCGCATTCAGCCGGTCTGTATCTGCCTCATCCAACAGACCGTCCAGCGCCAGCGACATCAGCGCCCCCACATCCTCGGCGTCGTCACGGACCGGCAGAGGGGGTGTCTCCCATTGTATCCGTTTCGTCATACCTGCGTCTCCCTCAATCATCCTCTCTCATCTCTACGCCGAGAGCGCACACCGCTGCCCACACTAGTCCATCTGCGTGGTCTACACGGTCTATACGCCCAGCAGGGCGAAATTTAACCCCGCCGGGAACCGAGTATCGGCAGGCTGGGCGCGCGCGCCGCTGCCGGTTCCATCCTGGCCGCGGCTGGGCGGCAGCGCCGACTCGCGCTCGCCGTGCAGTTTGGCGATCTGCTGGCGTGCGCGGAACAGACGGCTCTTCACCGCCGCGATCGTCAAGCCCAGCGTCGCGGCGATCTCCTCATAGCTATAGTCCTCCCAATAGCGCAAAATGAGCGGCATCCGATATTCTGGTTCAAGCTGGTTCAACAGGTGCTGAACCTCCCGCTGCATTTCACCGTCGAGCGCCGAATGCTCCGGGCGCACCGCCGTCCCCTCCATATTCTGCAAGACTGGGTTATCGTCGAACGAAACCAAGGTCGTGCGGCGTTTGCGCAGCCGGTCGATACAGTGGTGATTGGCGATTGAAAACAGCCACGTGCTGAACTTATGCTCAGGGCTATACTTGCGCAGCCCCGCATAGGCGCGCAGAAAAGTCTCTTGCGCGGCGTCTTCAGCCTCTTGCTGGTTACCCAACATCCGGTAGGTGAGGTTATAGACCGGCCGTTGATAGGCCTGCACAAGACGGTTGAACGCCTGTTTGTCGCCCCTCCGCGCCTGCTCGACCCACAGTTGTTCCTGCTCGGTCATCAATTGCGATCCTGGTCTATACTGGACTGTCGAACGCGCCGCTGTAGACAGCAGCTAGACAGCATGCTCTCAATTGCGGATCACTACGCACCCGCCTCTACAAAAGTTTCGCGCGCCGGCTCCGCCCGTCGCATCGTCTCCTCCTGCGCCCTATTGTACGGCAGAGTACAGGCTGCGCCCAACTTGGCCTCAAAACGTAGCCCAAGAGCGCAGAAATGCTCCCCGTTTTGATCGCCTGCTTCTCTCTCGGGTATAATAGGAAAAGGAGTGATGAGGGCGGAGCGCGCTTCGCCCTCATACTTATGTCATATAGACTACGATTGAAGGACCAAATCCCATGCGACTCACCTATCCATTCTCCGCGATCGTGGGCCAAGAGCGGATGAAACGCGCTCTGATCCTCAACGCCATCAACCCCCAAATTGGCGGCGTATTGATTCGCGGTGAGCGGGGGACAGCCAAGTCCACCGCAGCGCGTGCTTTGGCTGCGCTCTTGCCCGCCATCGAGGTGGTCCAGGGCTGCCGCTTTAGCTGTGACCCGAACCGGCCTGACCTCTATTGTGACGAGTGCCGCGAGCGCCTCGAACAGCTCGGCCAGTTGCCGCACGAGTACCGCGTTACCCCCTTTGTCGATCTGCCGGTCAGCGCCACCGAAGACCGCGTCGTCGGCACGCTCGACATCGAAAAGGCCATCCAGCGCGGCGAACGCCAGTTTGAGCCGGGCATCTTGGCCGCGGCCAATCGCGGCGTGCTGTATGTAGACGAAGTTAACCTGCTCGACGACCATGTCGTCGACCTGCTGCTCGACAGCGCGGCCATGGGCGTCAACGTGGTCGAGCGTGAAGGGATCAGCTTCCAGCACCCGGCCCGTTTCGTGCTGGTCGGCTCCATGAACCCCGAAGAAGGCGACCTGCGCCCGCAACTGCTGGACCGCTTCGCCCACGCCGTGGATGTGGTTGGCCTCACCAACGCCGCCGACCGCGTCGAGATCCTGCGCCGCCGCATCTACTTCGAACAGGACCCCGACGGCTTTATCGCCGCCTACACCGAGTCCGAAGAGGACATGGCCGAGCGCATCATCGCCGCGCGCGACCGCTATGACCTGGTGAAATATACCGAGAAGGATATGTACACCATCGCCGCCCTGACCTCCAGCTTCAAAGTGGATGGTCACCGCGCCGACATCGTCATCTTGCGCACAGCCCGCGCCCAGGCCGCCTATGAGGGCCGCCTCCAGATCAACGACCGCGACATCCTGCTGGCCGCAGAGCTGGCGCTGCCGCACCGCATGAAAAAGCAGCCTTTCCAAGACTCGGTCATGAACCCGGACCAGTTGCAGGCCAATATGCGCCAGGCGCGCGCCGAGGCCGAGCAAGCAGTGACCGAGGAACGTGAAGCCATGGAGGCCCAAGGCGCGGCCGCTTCAGACGAAAAAAAAGCCTAGAGGGCGATGAATCGGATGTCGGCGACTCCGCCGACGGCGGCGAGGGCGGCATCTCCCAGCCCGACGCCTCTCCGCAAAACAGTTCATCGCCCGGAGATAACAAAGGCGCACGTAAACCGGTTCAGATCGGCGATACCTTCGAAGCCAAACGCATCGATACCCCGCTGGACAAGATGACGCGCGAGCGCACCGGCAAGCGTTCCTACACACGCACCGAGCGCAAGCGCGGCCGCTATATCAA
>QEUY01001050.1 GCA_003577365.1 Chloroflexota bacterium
CGGCGGCGAGCCTGGGCGATGCGCAGGTAGAAGAGGGGCAGAGCGGCCAACACCCCCCCCAGCAGCAGCCCGATGACCAGGTTCTGGCGCAGCACGCCGGCAAAGAGGCCAAGCACCCCGGCGCCCACCACCAGCAGGGCAAATTCGGCCGCAGTCCACGGCAGGTCGGCGCGCGCCAGCGCCGTCGCCAGGCGGGGGCCCAGGCCAAAGCCGTTGACCAGCCGGTTCATCCCGGTGAACTGGGGGCGGCGCTGCTGCGGCCCGGCGTCCGCTTCGAGTTCGCCGGCGGCGTAGTCGCGCAGCCGTTCGCTCACCGCATCGCCCCGCCGCGCAACCAGCCGCCAGATGCCGATAAAGACAAGCAGCACGGTGAGCGGCCAGATGCCGATAAAGACAAGCAGCACGGTGAGCGTGATAAAGAGCGCAAATAGGAAGGGGCCAGACAAGGGTTACCTCCGTGGCGATTCCACTGGTAATCTACGGTAGGTCACGCTACCAGCGTGACAAGCGTACGGATAAGTAGCGGCGTCGCTAACCCGTTCGTCATTCTACGTATTGGCCGCACGGGTGCGGCGGAGCCACCGTTGCAGACCTTCGGCCGGCGCCGGGGCCGGTTTGCCGTTGGGCGAGCGCACCGTGCCGGCATCCTGGGCCAGGAGCTGGGCGAGGCCGCGCATGGCCCAGGATGCCGGCACGGTGCGCTCGTGGCTTATGACCAGCGGCACCCCGCGGTTGACGCTGTGGCTCACCAGCGGCTGGTCGTCGGGCACACTGTGGCGCACCCGCACCCGCAGCCGGGTCTCGATGTCGCGCTGGCTGATGCCGCCGCGGATGGTGGCGCGGTTGAGCACCAGCCAGACCTTGTCGTCGGGGTAGCCGCGACCGTGCAACTGGTCCAACATCAGCCGGGTGTTGCGCAGCCCCACCATCTCGGGCAAGACGGTCATGACGATACGGTCGGCGCTGTCGAGAAAGGCAAAGGCGGTCTCGTCCATTGGCAGCCCCAGGTCGACGACCACCCAGCCAAACATCCGTTTGAGGTGGGCCAGCACCTGTTGCATCTGGGGCAGCGAGATGGGTTCGTGGAGGCTGGCGGGCGGTGGCGCCAGCAACACCTGCACGCCCGAGGCGTGGTGCGCCAGCACCCGCTCGATCAGCTCCGAGTCCAGATGCGAGAGACGCGAGAGCAGGTCGGTCAGGTCGCGGTCGTCGTGCAGGTTCAGGACCACATCCAGCGCCGGGGCGGCAAAGTCGGCGTCCACCAGCACGACCGGTTTTTTGGTCAGCCGGTGCAGGTTGATGGCGGTGTTGACCGTGACGGTGGTGCGCCCGGTGCCGCCCTTGGGGCCGATAAAGACGAGGACGTTGCCGCCCGTCGTGGCGGCGGCCTCCTCGCGCCCGCTGGTGGGGCGCTGCGCCAACACCTGGTGGACCGTGGCCCAGAACTCGTCGCCGGCCAGCGGCTTGGTGACAAAGCCGCGCGCCCCGGCCAACACCGCCTGCCGCGCCTCGCCCATGGCATCCTGCTCCAACAGCACCAGGATGGCCGCACCGGGCGCATGGGCCAGCAGTTGTTTGATGATTGCAGTCAGGTTGAGACCGCTCAACTCGTCATCGACCAGGATGACATGGGGCAGCAGATCCTGGGCGCGCGTCACCGCCAGTTCGGGCTGGGCCACCCAATAGAGCCGGTGGTCGCCGGCCCACTCGGCCAGCACTGCGCCCACTTCGTCGCGCAGCCGGTCGCGTTCAGCCACCAGCAGCACGCGCAGGGTCTCTCGAGCACTCAAGTTCAACAATGGGACCTCCACAGCACTGCA
>QEUY01000046.1 GCA_003577365.1 Chloroflexota bacterium
TCATTGCCGGGGAAGCGCATGCGGCCAAAGGCGTAGGCCGCCGGGCAGGCGACCAGGAGGATGCCCGCGATCGAGACAAAGGTCACCGCCAGCGTGCGCAGCATGGCCGGGATCAGGTCGAAGATGGCGGTGTGATAGTTGATAAAGACCGGCGGCCAAGGCAGCGACCAGAAATCGGCGTAGATCAGCGCCGTGGGGCGCAGCGAGAGCGAGATCATCACCAGGATCACAAAGAAGGAGAGAAAGAGCAGCGCGCCCAGCAGAGTGTAGATCAGGATCGTGCCCCACTGCCGCCGCCGCCGGTAATCGGGCCGGCGGGCCGGGCGCGGGGCTTGGGTGGGATGGGTAAGTTGGGGTAACGTCATGGATCTCTGCTTCTCTCTTCTTTGCGTCTTTGCGTTCTTCGCCTACTGCGCCTCGAGGGTCTCGCGGCGGAAGCGCAGGATAAAGAGCGTGCCCAGCAGCACCAGCGCAAACAGCACCACGCCGATGGCTGAGGCATAACCGAAATCGCCGTCGGTGATGCGGTAGTACATCTGCAGCCCCGGCACATAGGTGGCATAGCCGGGGCCGCCGCGCGTATAGATAAAGATATGGGCAAAGCCCTGGATGGCCCCCGAGAAGGCGAAAAAGGCCAGCAGCCGGAACTGCGGCACCAGCAGCGGCACGTCGATGCGCCAGAAGCGCGACCACCAGGTGGCGCCGTCGATCTTGGCGGCGTCGTACAGCTCTTGGCTGATGTTGAGCAGCCCGCCCATAAAGATCAGAAAGGGGAAGGCGCTGATGTAGGGGAAGCCCGCGCCGATGATCGCCCACAGCGCCGTCTGCTCGTTGCCCAGCCAGGCTTTTTGCAGATGCTCCAGCCCAAAGACGCCGAGCAGTTGGTTGAGCAGCCCGGCGTAGGGGTCATAGACCATGCGCCACAGATAGACGGTGATCAGCCCCGGCACCACGGCGGGCAGCACAAAGAGCGTGCGAAAGACGTAGCGGTGCACCTCCTTGCGCAGCCCAAAGATCAGCTCGGCCACCAGCAGCGGCACGATCATGGTCTTGACCAGGTTAAGGTGCGGCCTGCCGTCTGTTCGACGACACGCTCGCGCACCTCGACGCGCCCGCCGCCATAGCGGGGACGCCGGTCTTTGCCCCGGTCTTTGCCTACTGGCGGCAACTGCCCGCCAAAGAGGGTGTCCACCAGCTTCTGCCCGGCGGGGCCATGCAGGGTTTGGGCGATGCGCCGGGCGCCGGCGCGCTGCGCGCCGGCGAGCGAGGCGCCGGGCAGCAAGGCCACGCCCTGCAGCGGGTCGCGCAGCAGCGGCATATCGGTCACGCCGTCCTGCTCGCCCGGATCCCACGGACAGATCTGGCACTGGCCGCCGTACAGTTCTTGTGGCTGCTGCACGTGCAAGCGGGCGTGTGTACAGAGCCGTGATGTCCACCGCTGCAGATTTGCAGTGAACCTGCTTTCTCCTCTATCTTTGTGTTACCTTTGTGTGGCCCCCTTCACAGCCATACGAATTTCCTGCAATGTCGTTCTGCCTTGCTATCCCTGAGGTGTAACCTATGTCGACTGCCGAGCGTCTGGAATGGGACGACTTACGGGGCAAATTGGCCGCCGACTGCGCCTTAGGGCTGGCGCTGTGCGGCTGGCTGACTGCCTGGTTCCTGCTGAACGCCCCCGCGGCCGGGCTGGCCCCGGTGCTGACCGCCATGGGGCTGATCGTGCTTGGATTGTGGCTGTGGGCCCAGACGACCCTGCGCCCACAGCGCAGCGCGATCCTGCTCACGGCCATCAGCTTTGCCGCGGTGGCCGTCGCTTGGTACAGCCTGCGCCGTCCCGAACTCGTCTACCTCTTCGCTATCCCCATCCTGCTCGCCGCCCTGCTGCTGCGCACCTGGAGCACGCTTGTGGTGGGTGCAGGCGTCTGGCTGCTGGTCTACGGCCCGCTGGCCCCTCAGGTGGCGGTCCCCATCTCGGCCAGTGCCTTCCTCCTGCTGCTCAGCAGTTTCCAGGTGATGGTCATGCGGGGTGTGCGCAGCCACCTGACCCAGGCTCAAGCCTACCAGACCCATGTCGTCAGCCTGGTGGAGCAAACGCGCCGCCAACAAGAGGAGGTCAACCGGCTCAACAAGTCGCTCTCGCTGGCCTACTCGCTCCTCCACCGCCGCACCCAAGAGCTGGCCGTAGCCCGCCAAGAAGCGGAAAACGCCCTGCGCCTCAAAGAGCAGTTCGCCGTCTATGTCAGCCACGAGCTGCGCACCCCGCTCAACGTCATGCTTGGCTTTCTGGAGATCCTGCAGCGCTACCCCGAAGTCTACGGCGACGTCCATTGGACGCCCATCCTGCGCCGCGACATCGCCGAGATCCAGCGCAGTGCCCGCCACCTGCTCGACCTGGTCAACGACCTGCTGGACCTGGCGCGCATCGACGCCGTCAAAATGCCCATCCATCGTGAATCTTGCCGGCTGGAGGATGTGCTGGGCGAAGCGGTCGAACTAGTGCAGCGTCTGCTGGTGCAGAAACCGGTGCAGCTACAATTGACTGTGGACGGCCCGCTGCCAACCCTCTACATCGACCGCACGCGCATCCGCCAGGTCGCGCTCAACCTGCTGGCCAATGCCGGCCGCTTTACCCAAGCCGGCACGATCCACGTCCACGCCGCACGGCAGAACGACGAAGTGGTCGTGGCGGTGCGCGACACGGGCATCGGCATCGCCCCCGACGCGCTGCCCGGTCTCTTCCAGGACTATGCCCAGGGCGCGATCACGGGTGCAGCGGGTGAGGGCAAGGGGTTGGGGTTGGCCATCGCCAAACGCTTTGTGCAGATGCACGGCGGGCGCATCTGGGCCGAAAGCCAGCCCGGCCACGGCAGCACCTTCTATTTCGTCCTGCCCGTCGACACGGTGCAGGTGGTGCCTGTCACGCGCCACAGCGCGCTCGACACTCTGGCCCCGAGCCACACGCCTCATCTGGTCGTGGTCGACGCCGAGCCTGCTGCCGCGACCTATCTGCGCCGCCAGTTGGACGGATGCAAGGTCAGCCACGCTTCCGACCTAGAGCGGGCGCGCCTGTTGGTGCGCGAGCAACATCCTGATGCCCTATTGCTCAACGTGCCCCCCGACCATAGCCCCGTGGCCCAGGCTGCACCGGTCCCCATTCTGGCTGAAGGTGTGCCCGTGATCCAGTGTACGTTGCCTGTGGGCGGCTGGCTATTGGAGGACGATTGTTTTGACAGCTGGCTGGTGAAACCGGTCAGCGGCAGCCGCTTGCTCCAGGTCATGGACCACTACTGCCCCAGCGGCGGCTGCGTTCTGCTGGCCGACGACGACCGCAGTTTTGTGCAGATGGTGCAGCGCATGCTGCAGGCCGCGCCGAGACCCTACATGCTGCACTGGGCCTACACTGTGGCCGAGGGCATGGACGCTATCGCCGCCCATCCGCCCGATCTGCTGCTGGTCGACATTGCCTTGGCGGGCAGCAACGGCCGGGTCCTAGCCCAGTGGCTGCGCCAAGATCCGGCCACAGCCTCTATCCCTGTGCTGGCTATCAGCAGCTTTGCCCCCGGCGCGGAAGGCGACCCGGCGCGCTCGTGCAGCTTTGGCCTGACGCGCGGCCAGGGTTTTAGCGAAGGTGAGGTGCTGGACTTGGTGGCGCAGACGCTGCGCCTGGTGCGCCCGCGCTATACCCCCTGGACACGCGAGCCAGTGCGTCCAGCAGTTCCAGGCGTGACAGCGGCTTGGGCAGCGCCGCCGACGCCCCCAATGCCTGGGCCAATTCGGGGTCGTTGATCACGGAACAGATCATCACTGGGATGCGCGCCAGGTCGGGTGTTGCGCGCAGTGCCTGCAGCAACGTCCACCCGTCCACCTCGGGCATCAGCACATCCAGTAGAATGGCGTCAGGCTGGAGTTCGCGCGCCGCCTGTACCGTCTCGCCCGGCTGGGTCACAATAGCGGCGCGCCAGCCGCTGCCCTGCAGATAGCGCTGGTAAAGCTCGGTCACACCGGGGTTGTCCTCCACCACTAAGAGCGTTCGCAGCGCGGCCACCGCAAAGGGCAGCACCAGTTCGCGCTCTAGCCCATTGGTCTTGGGCTGCAAGCTGGCGCCCATCTCCAGCATCTGGGCCATGAGCAGCGCATTCTGTAGCAGCGGGTTGTCCCAAGCCAGGGCTGCGCCGACCTCGCCAATGCGCACTTCGGCTACCTCGCCGGCGCGCCGGCAGCGCACCACGAGCACGTGGCCGGCCGTGCACTGCTGGATCAGGGCACTAAGAATCTGGATCAGCATCTCCTGGGCGATGCCGGGGGTGACGGTCACGGTGACGGGCGCGGTCGGCGGCACAAAATGCAGCTCGACGCCTTTGTGCTGTGCCAAGGCGCGCACCGTGCCCAGCGCGCTTTCCAGCAGGGTGCGCAGATCCATCTGGTCTTGGGGCCGGGCCAGCGCCGCCAATTCGGCTTGAAAGGCCGTGGCCGCGCTGGGAAGTGGCGCCGGGCGGCGCTGGCCCGGAAGCAGCGCAGCCAGTTCCTCCTCAGCGCGACGCAGGTCACGATAGACCTGGCGGCTGCCCACGGCCAGCCGCTCGGCGATCTCGTCGATCGAAAGACACGAGACATAGCGTAGCGACAGCACCTCATAGCTGCGGCCCGACCCCTGCTGCTGGGCCTGCAGCGGGCGCACCGGCCGCAGCGCCTCAATCGCGTCGAGCAGCAGGCTGCGCACTGCCTGGGCGCGCTGCAGCACCGTCGCCCCGGCCTCCACCACCCAGCCGCTGTGCGCCAGCGGCGTCTGGGCCAGTTCGACGTTGGCGTAGAGATGTTCCAGCGCGGCGCGCACGTCGACAGCGGAAATGATCAGGTCATCACGAGAGGGTTTATGGCTGCTCATAGTGCGGCATTGTACGCAAAACCATGGCGTAGAGCGAATCGCGCGCCCACAGGCCATGTCAAAGCCATGTCACGGCCAGGTCACCCGCGTGGCTGAGGCGTGTGCTATGCTGGATGCTGGCACCCTTCCGCCGCAGCGGTGTCCACCCGTCCAGCCCGTTTCTCCCGACTGTTTTGATCCAACGTCGCCTGTCTACCGTCCTCTATAGAATGCGGTGACTTCACGTTACCCTGCCGATCCGGTACGCTTTGCCATTCCGAGTTTGTGTGTCTCACAGCCCTACTCACAGGAGGAACTCCATGACTCATGCTCGCATTTCACGACGTCGTTTCCTGTGGAGCCTGGCCGCGGGCGCATCCGGCGCAGCCCTGGCCGCGTGTGCCGCACCGGCAGCCCCGACCCAGCCGGGAAGCCAGACGGCAGGCGAAGAGGCCGCTCCGCCATCCCAGGAGCCGATCACCATCACAATGCATATTCAGGCGGGCTGGGAAGAAGCCGTGCCGGGTATGTATGTGCGTCGCCCGCAGACCTTTATGGAGGAAAACCCCGACATCAAGATCGAGATGGTTCCCATTCCCGGCGCCGAGTATGACACCAAACTGCTGACCCTGGCGTCGTCGGGCACTATCGCCGACACCATGCACACCTCGGACGTCTGGACCCAGCACACGCGCATGGTCAAACTGGGTGTGCTGCGCAATGTGGACGAGAATTTAGAGGCTGCTGGCATCTCCAAGGACGAATGGCTGCCCGCCGCGATCAACACCCTGACGATCGACGGCAAAATGTACGGACTGCCCAAAACCTGCCATCCGGGCGATGCCTACATCTGGATCAACGAAGATCTCTTCAACGAGGCCGGTATCCCGCTGCCCGAAGTGAGCGGCGTCACGCACGAACAGATCACCGAGTGGGCTGAGGCGCTCAGCCAAGGGCCCGAAGACGATCGCTCCGTCTATGGCTTTGTGCCGCGTGTAGTCGGCATTCAGGGCATTGTCAATGGCGCGCGCCAGTTCGGCACCTATGAGAACAATGAGGAAGGCACCGAGAGCCTGGCCGACAACGAACAGTGGAGGCAGTGGGCCGGTTGGGTCAAGAGCTTCTATGACCGCAAGCAGGCAGCCACTGACAACGCACTGCCCAGCGGCGGAGCCGACGGGCTCTTCCTGGCAGGCCGCGTCGCCATGCGCCCCAACCAGCGCTTCTTCTACCGTCGCGTCAACGTCGGGATGGAGGAGGTCGAGAAGCCCTTTAGCTGGCGCGTGATCCAATATCCGCGCGGGCCGGAAGCCAAGGGCTGGGGCGCGTCGGTCGACACCCATAGCGTCAGCACCGCCTGCAAGCACCCCGCCGAGGCCTTCCGCTTTATCTACGCCATGGCCGACCAGACCTTTGCCCGCTATGTGGCCGAGGACCAGGGCTATCTGACGGCGCGCATCGACGACCTGGAGACCGTGGGCGACATGCTCTATCCGTTCCTCGAACTGCAATACCAGTGTATGACCGAGGAAGAGGCCTTCCGCCAGCCGGCCAATGCACGCGGGCTAGAGGTGGAGACGGTCTATAAGAACGAGTTGGACAAATTGTGGTTGGGCGAGGAGGAGTTGACACCCGCCTTCATGCAGAATATGAAGGCCGCGGTGGATGAGATCTTGACCAAGCCCTTCTAGGGCGTGCGGCCCGCCAGATAGGATCAAGGAACGCGCCACTGCGTGGATCGTCCAGGAGGCTCCACTCCCTCCTGGACGATCGTTTGCAACCAGTGGGCTGACGAGAAAGTGGACTTACGAGACGTGTCTATGCTATCGCAAGAACAACGCCGCGCGGCCGTCAGCGCCGCACCCCGCGCCCACGCGTTCTGGCGCGCCGCGCGCCGCCGTGAGGCGTTGGAAGGCTATCTCTATATCTCCCCCTGGCTGATCGGTTTTCTGCTCTTTACCCTGGGGCCGCTGATCGCCTCGCTCTACTACAGCTTAACCTACTACTCGCTGCTGAGCACACCCCAGTGGATTGGGCTGCAGAACTACACCACCGCGCTCTTTGGCGACCGCCTCTTTTGGGTATCGGTGCAAAAGACACTGCTCTTTGCACTCACGACTGTGCCGCTGGGCGTGGCCGGGTCGTTCTTTGCCGCGCTGTTGCTCAACCGTCGCGTGGTCGGCACTACCTTCTGGCGCATCTGCTTTTTCCTGCCTTCGCTCACCCCTGAGGTGGCCGCGGCGTTGCTCTGGCTCTGGATTTTGCAGCCCGACATCGGCGTAGTCAACAGCGTGATCCGTCAAGTCTTTGGCGTGCGGGGGCCGGACTGGCTGGCCAGTCCTAGTTGGGCGCTGCCCTCGCTGATCCTGATCACACTCTGGACCACCATCGGCAGCATCCGCATGTTGATCTTCCTGGCCGGGCTTCAGGGCGTACCGCAGGAGTTGTACGACGCGGCCGAGGTGGATGGGGCCACCTGGTGGCGCAAGGTCTGGCATGTCACGCTGCCCATGATCTCGCCCACCATTCTGCTCAACCTGATCTTGGGCATCATCGGCAGCCTCCAGGTCTTTGGCCTGGCCTTTGTCACCACCGGCGGCGGCCCGGCCTATGCCACCTTTTTCTATGGGCTCTACCTCTACCAGACCGCCTTCCGCGGCTTTGACCTGGGCTATGGCAGCGCCTTGGCTTGGTATCTTTTTGTCGCCATCCTCGTGCTGACCTTGCTCCAGATCGCCTTCTCGAATCGCTGGGTCCATTATGCCGGTGAGACCCGGCGCTGAACCAACGAGGCAACCCTATGCAGCACTCCCCGTCATCCACCCGGATTCACTGGCCCAGCACCCGCCGCTGGACCTTGGGACTTCTGCTCTGGCTCTTCACCACGGCGCTGGCCCTCACCTTTATGTTCCCCTTTGTGTGGACCATCTCCAGTTCGCTCAAGACCGCGTTCGAGGTGATCGCCTTCCCGCCCACGCTGTTGCCGCGCGCGCCGCAGTGGGGCAACTATGCCGAGGCCTGGTCCTACGCAGATTTCGGACTCTTTTTCCGCAACAGCATTTTGGTCAGCGGCTTGGGGCTGGTGGGTCAGGTGATCAGTTCATTGATTGTGGCCTATGGCTTTGCGCGCTTTCGCTTTCCGGGGCGCGAGGCGCTCTTTGTCGTCTGCCTCAGCGGGATGATGATGCCGGCCTATGTCACCATCATCCCGCTCTTTACCATGTTCCGCGCCATCGGTTGGACCGATTCATTTCTGCCCTTGATTGTGCCCAGCTACTTCGGGTCCGCCTTTGCCATCTTTCTACTGCGCCAATTCATCCTGTCGATCCCGCTTGACTTCGACGAATCGGCGCTGATCGACGGGGCAAGCCGCTGGCGTATCCTGACCGATATTCTGCTGCCCAACTGCAAACCGGCGCTGGCCACCGTCGCCATCGTCGGCTTTATGACCTCGTGGAATGCCTTTCTGGCCCCCCTGATCTTCCTGGACAGCGTGGAGAAATACACGTTGCCCATGGGGCTGTGGTTTCTTAAGGGCTCGATTGACGAGACGCTACCCAAAGACCATCTGCTCATGGCCGGGGCCATGATCACCACCGCGCCGGTGCTGGCCGTCTTCATCGCCGCGCAGAACTATTTTGTCGAGGGGGTAGTCATGAGCGGCATCAAGGGGTAGCGTCTTTCTTCTCTTCAGCCTGTTGCGTTCTTTGCGGTAAACCGATTCTCACTTTCCACACTCGAGGACTCTATGACCCAAATCTACCGCACCCTCGGCGTCGAACCGATCATCAACGCCGCCGGCACCGTCACCGCCTACAGCGGCAGCCTGATGCCGCCCGAAGTCTCCGACGCCATGAACCAGGCCAGCCGCGCCTTTGTGATCATGGAAGAACTGCATTTGGCAGCGGGCCGTGCCATCGCTGAGATGATCGGCGTGCCCGCCGCGCATGTATGCTGCTCGGCCACCGCTGGCGTGGCGCTGATGGCGGCCGCCTGTATCACCGGCTGTGACCGCGACCTGACGCGCCGCCTGCCCGACGTGGACGGTCTCAAACACGAGTTTATTGTGCAGCGCACCCACCGCATGGCCTATGACCAGGCCGTGCGGCTCAGCGGCGGCAGGTTCGTCGAGATCGACCCCGACCCCCAGGCCTTGGAAGCGGCCTTCACCCCCCAGACAGCGGGCGTCTTCTATGTCTTCTCTTGGGGGCTGACCGGCCCGGCCATCCCTCTGCCCGTCGTGGCCGAGATTGCCCACGCGCGTGGCGTGCCCGTGATCGTGGATGCGGCCTCCGAGCTGCCGCCCATGGAAAACCTGCGCCGCTTCTATGAGGAGGGCGGTGACTTGGTTGTCTTCAGTGGCGGCAAGGGGTTCCGCGGGCCGCAGGCCTCGGGGCTGGTGCTGGGCAAGCCCGAGTTGGTGGAGGCCTGCCGGCTCAACGACTGCCCCAACCCGGCTATCGGGCGCAGCATGAAGACCGGCAAAGAAGAGATTGTCGGGCTAGTCAAGGCGGTCGAACTCTATGTCCAAAGGGACCATGCCGCCGAGCAGCTGGTGTGGGACCGCCGCGTCCAGTACCTGATCGACCAGGTGTCGGGCATCCCCACCGTTGAGGCCTGGCGGCAACTGCCCTACGGCGTGGGCCAGTTCTTTCCGCACATGGCCATGACCTGGGATGTCAACCGGCTGGAGGTCAGCTATCAGGAGTTCTGGGAGGCGATGCTGGCCGGGCCGCCGCGCATCATGACCCAGCAATATGACGACCCCTTCCGCGACCGCCAGCGCCAGATCCGCGTACATGTGCACGGGCTGCACGAAGGACAGGAAGTCCTGATCGCGCAGCGCATGCGCACTGTGCTGGGCACGTAGCGCGCCGTATCTTGAACCATACACACGTGAATAGAAGAGGACCCACGATGCACATTGAGGATTTTAAGATCGCTGACCTGCCTCAAGGGCGCAAGGCGTTTGAATGGCTGGACGTCGCCTCTCGACCCGACGGCGGCATGTGGCGCGTGCCGTTGTGCACCGTCACCGGCCGCGAGCCCGGCCCGACCCTGGTGGTGATCGCCGGCATCCATGGCGACGAGTACGAAGGGCCGGAGACGATCGCGCGCGTTTATCAGCGGTTGACGCCCGAGCAGATCACGCGCGGCAAGCTGGTAATGGTGCCCTTCTTCAACCAACCGGCCTGGGAGGCAGGCACGCGCACCAGCCCGGTGGACGGGCTGAACCTGGCGCGTGTCATGCCCGGTGATCCTCAGGGCAGTATCTCCCACCGGCTGGGCTACTATGTGACTATCAAATTTATTGACCCGAGCGATCTCTTCTTGGATATCCACAGCGGTGGCGTGGCGCTCAATATCTGCACCTCAGTCTACTATTACGCCACCGACAATGAGATCGGGCACCAGACCAAGGCGGCGGCCATGGCCTTTGCCGCACCGGCCGTCATCGGCAGCATCCACCCGGAGAACGCCGTCTATGGGTGCAGTTTTCGCACCTGTTGGGACCGCGGCAAGGCGGGCATGTTCACCGAGGCGCACGGCGCGGGCAGGACGCTGCCCCACGAGATCGACTGCTTTACGACCGGAGTATTCAACCTACTCAAGCATTTGGACATGATGGAGGGCGAGCCCGCGCCACAGCGCATTACCCATCATTTGGTGGGCGACGACCAGCGCCAGGGGCCGTCCACCGCCAACGTGGGCGGCTTTTTCCGGCCCGAAGTGCGCATTCTCGAGCACGTCACGCCCGAGCAGCGCATCGGTGTGATCCAGGACTTCAGCGGAGCCGTGCTGGAGGAGTTCTTTGCCGGGCGCGAGGGCTACGTCACCACCCTGCGCGCCGTGCCGCGCGTCAACGTAGGCGACTCACTGTTCGGCATTACCGGCGGCGAGCAGTTGGCCGGCTAGCCGGCCGCACGTCGGCGCCTTACAAAACGAGGGGTATCAGTAGGATCTCCGATACCCCTCGTCGTCAGCCATTGGTTAGCTGCCGGCGCTATGATCACGGTGGCGCAGCGCTATCTGGCCATCAAGCGCATCGTGGGCAACCCGGAGCGGCTGGGTGAGTTCAACGAGGATCAGCGCAAAAAACTCAAGAAGATGGGCGAAAGCGCCGAGCTGGAGGTGCGGGTTGCCATCACGCGTATCTACCGCCATCTCTACTATCCCCAGGCAGACGCCGGGCAGGAGCAGGG
>QEUY01001051.1 GCA_003577365.1 Chloroflexota bacterium
CCGTCAGCTTTCTGTCAATCGCGCGGCCACGCATGTTTGCCCTTCCCTCGCTTTTGCCGGAAAATACCCCTAACCACTTTTCATCGATCCCATTATCCCCGCACACCTAGGGAGGATACTCGTGCAATACACCAACCTTGGCCGCACCGGTCTGCGCGTCAGCCGGCTCTGCTTGGGCACGATGAACTTCGGCACGCACACCAGCGTGGAAGACAGCTTCCAGATCATGGATCGCGCCCTCGACGCCAGCGTCAACTTCTTTGACACCGCCAACCGCTATGGCCGCGATGTACGCCTGGGCTATACCGAGGAGATCATCGGCAACTGGCTGGCGCAAGGCGGCGCACGCCGCGAGCGCATCGTCCTCGCCACCAAGGTCTATGGCGCGATGGGCGAAGGCGTCAACGACCGCGGCCTCTCCGCCTATCACATCCGCAAGGCATGTGAAGACAGCCTGCGCCGTCTTCAGACTGACCACATTGACCTCTATCAGATGCACCACGTCGAGCGATCCACGCCCTGGGAGGAGATCTGGCAGGCGATGGAGCAGTTGGTGCGCGAGGGCAAAGTGCTCTACGTCGGCAGCAGCAACTTTGGCGCGCTGCACATCGCACTGGCGCAGTTCGCCGCCGAAAAGCGCCATTTCCTGGGGCTGGTCTCGGAACAGAGCCTCTACAACCTCAATGCCCGCACCGTCGAACTGGAGGTCATCCCGGCCTGCCGCCATTTTGGGCTGGGGCTGATCCCGTGGAGTCCGCTGTCGGGCGGGCTGCTGGGCGGCGCGCTACAAAAGGCGGCTGCCGGCCGCCGCGCCAACGAGCAAGCGCAGGCGCGCATCGAAAAGCTGCGCCCGCAGCTCGAAGCCTATGAAGCCCTGGCCGCCGAACTGGGCGCATCGCCCGCCAACCTGGGGCTGGCCTGGCTGCTCCACAACCCGGTGGTCACCGCGCCCATCATCGGCCCGCGCACGCCGGCGCAGTTCGACGACACGCTGGCCGCCGTGGAGCTTACGCTTTCCGCCGATGTCCTCAAACGGCTGGACGAAATCTGGCCCGGCCCCGGCGGCGAAGCGCCCGAAGCCTACGCCTGGTAGTCTATCTACACGAAAGCGACCGGTCTATGCCATCGAAAACACCGCTGCGCGTCGCCATCGTCGGCACGGCGCGGCGCTCCGACTATCTCTACGGCCCGATCGTGGCCGCCCTGCCCGACGACGTCGAACTCGTCTCCGTCTGGGGGCGCAGCGAGGATTCGGCGCGGCGCTTGGGCGCAAGCCTGGGCGTGCCCCACTACATCGACCTCGACCGGCTGATGCGCGAGACCGCGCCCCAGATAGGCATCGTCTCGGTCAACTACAACGCCAACGGCCAGGTGGGCCTGATGGCCGTCGAGCATGGGCTGCATGTCCTGCTGGAGACGCCCATCGCCCACAAATTGAGCGAGGCCGATGCCATCATCGCGGCCGCGGCGGCGCGCAACCTGAAGATCGAGATCGCCGAGCAGTT
>QEUY01001052.1 GCA_003577365.1 Chloroflexota bacterium
GTGCAAGAAGACTGCGCCTGCTACACCTGCCGCACCTTCAGCCGGGCCTATCTGCGCCATCTCTACAAGGCCAACGAGATCACCTCGCTGCGGCTGGGCACCATCCACAACGTCTACTTTCTGCTGGAGCTGATGCGCCGCATCCGCGCCACGATCGAGGAGGGGACGTTCGACGACCTGCGCGCCGTTTTCCTCGAGCGCTATCAGATCAGCAACCAAGAGGTACGTCACGAACAGCGCCGCCGCCGGCGCGCCACCCTCACCGGCACGGCCTAGCCGCTCCGGCCCACTCATAACAAGGACCCATCGTTGAGCGAAATCATCCAAGCCATCGTTCTTGGCATCGTGCAGGGCGCGACCGAGTTTATCCCGGTCAGCAGCAGCGGCCATCTGGTGATCGTCCCCTGGCTGCTCGGCTGGCCCGCGCCGTCGCTCTTGTTTGACACCATGCTGCACTGGGGCACGCTGCTCTCAATCGTGCTGGTCTTTTGGCGTGAACTGTGGGCGATCTTCGTCGCGACACTGCGCAGCCTGGTGCGGCGCTCGCTGGCGGATCCCAACGCCCGCCTGGGCTGGTTCATCGTGATCGGCAGCATCCCGGCGGCGCTGATCGGGCTGCTTTTCCTAGACTTTTTCGAAAGCCTTTTTCACAGCCCCTTGGCCGCGGGGTACTTTCTCTTTGTCACCGCCGGGGTGTTGAGCTTGAGCGAACTGATCGCACGCAGACGGGCGATAGGCGAAGACCTGACGCGCCTCAGCTTGGGTCAGGCAACCAGCATCGGCCTCGCCCAAGCGGTCGCCTTGGCCCCCGGCATCAGCCGCAGCGGCAGCACCATGGCGGTGGGGCTGGCCGGCGGGCTGCGCCGCGATGAGGCGGCCCGCTTCAGCTTTCTACTCGGCACGCCCGCCTTCTTCGGGGCCGGGCTGTTGCAGTTGATCGACGCGCTCTCGACCGACGCCGCCGAAGTGGCAAGCCAAGCGCCGCTGTTGATCATCGGCTTTGTGGTCAGCGCGCTGGCGGGCTATCTGGCGATCCGCGGCCTGCTGGCCTATCTGCGCCGCCACAGCCTCTATGTCTTTGCAGTCTACTGCGTGGCCCTGGGGTCGGTGGTGGTCGGGCTGCATCTCTTCTAACCGAGGCTAATTTGGATCGCATGCCGCCGCTGCGTCTGCCTACCCGGCTTTTACTCTGGGTGCTGCTGCTCCTGTTGCCGGCCGGGGCAGGCTGTACGACCGCGGCCGTTGCCACCCCGCGCCCGGTGCTGATCACCATTGCCGGGTCGACTGCCATGCATCCCGTGCTGCAAGAGTTGACCGACGCCTTCACGCGCCGCTACCCTAATGTGATCTTTACCCTCCGCGGCGGCGGCAGCACGCTGGGCGAAGAACAGATCGCCGCGGGTCGGATCGACCTGGCTGCCAGCACCCTGTTCCCGCCGGAGAAGACAGCGCCGGGAAGCGCGCGCTTGGTGCGTGTCCCCATCGGCGTCGACGGGCTGGCCG
>QEUY01000047.1 GCA_003577365.1 Chloroflexota bacterium
CCGCTCATAGAAGTGGCTGGCCCACAGGTTCGAGGCCAGCCGGACCAGCCGGTTGGCGCTCAAGAGCACCCCCACCAGCGGCAGCGAGATGCCCAACCCCGGCGCGGCGAGCGGGAGGACGCTGTACATCAGCGAGTCGCCCATGATCGCCAGACCGACGACTGCGCCAGTCAAGGCCACCAGCCGTCCGGCGCGCGCGGGCATGCGCGGGCGTGTGACCTGCGCCTCTTCAGCAAGCTTATGCATGGCTCGTCCAAACTAGAGAAGGGTTACTGCCCGCTCAGATAGGGAGGGATCAATTCACGCGCCCCGCGCACGGTCTCGCCCAAGTCCGGCCGCGGCGGCACGGGCGCGACCACCTGCGGCCGCGGCGCGGCCAAGTAGGCGCGCGTGGCCTCATACCCGGCCTGCACCATCTCATCGGTATGCGAAAAATCGCGATAGCTGACATCCCGAAAGAGCGGCAAATGGATGTGGTGCAGGTCGACGGCCTCATCGGCCTGGGCGCGCGCCAGGTCGCGCAACAGCGCCTGGCCCATCATCGTCGTCAGCGTGTGGTTGGCGACATCCACGATCCCCCGGATCGGCTTCAGCGGTACGCCGCCATAGCCCGCGTTGATCACATAGACGCGGGTTGCTTTTTTGTCCATGGCGATGCTCGCCGCCACATTCGCCAGCACGCCGCCATCTACCAACTGCAGCCCATAATAGTCCACCGGCGGATGCATGATCGGCACGGTCGCGCTCGCCAGCACAGCGTCCACCAGCCCGATGCTGCGGTCTTCGCCAAACAAAAACAGCCGGTTGCTCAACAGATCCACCGACGTCACATAGAGCGGCAGGCGTAGATCGCCAAAGGTCGTCACGCGGTCGGGCAGCCCCGCCTCGATCAGCTTGCGAAACCCGCTGTTGTCATACAAGCCGGTGCGCCCGCGCAGCACGCGCCAGGCTGCCGTCAGGATATTGCCGGGATAGATCGTGCGGGCGTCGATCCCCCGCCACTGCGCCTGCAATGTCTGGAGCGTCTCCGCCGAGAGGCCGCGCGCCGCCACAAAGAGCGCGTTCATCGCCCCCGCCGAGGTGCCCACCAGCAAGGCCGGCTGGATCCCCACTTCCAGCAGCGCGGCCAGCGCGCCGATCTGCAGCGGCCCCCGGCTGCCTGCGCCACTCAACACAAAGGCGATCATGGCTCCCCCGTCTCCGGAACCGTGCCCTCCGGCCCCTCGACCTCCAGGCTCGACCCTGCCCCGGCGATGACGACGATATATTCACCCTTCAAGGCACGTCCCGCTACAGACTCGGCCAGCGCCGCCAGCGATCCCCGTTCCACCGTTTCATACAGCTTGGTCAAGTCATTCGCCAGGGCCGCCGGGCGATCTCCGTAGACCTCACGCGCGTCTTCCAAAAACGCCGCCAGCCGGTAGGGACTCTCATAGAAGACCAGCGTGTGCGGCGAATCCTTGTCCACGGCCAGAAAGCGCTGCCGCGGCCCGCGCTTGCGCGGCGCAAAACCGCGAAAGGTAAAGCTGTGCACCGGCAGCCCCGACAGCACCACCGCCATGATCAGCGCCGCCGGCCCCGGAATCATGGTCAGGCCGATCCCTGCGCCGGCAGCATTGGCCTCCAACACCCGGCGTACCAGCGTGAAACCGGGGTCGGAGATGCCCGGCGTGCCGGCGTTGGTCACCACTGCCACCGACTTGCCCTGCCGCAGCATCCCCACGATGCGCGGCCCGACCTGCCGCTCGTTGTGCTCATGAAAGGCCAGTTGGGGCCGGTCAATCTCAAAATGTTTGAGCAGCCGCCCGGTCTTGCGCGTGTCCTCGCTCGCTACCAGGTCCACGCTGCGCAGCGTCTCCAGGGCGCGCAGCGTGATGTCTCCCAGGTTGCCGATCGGCGTCGCCACCAGATACAGCGTGCCTACGCCGTCCATCGGGCCATCTTCCCCCACGCCGCTACTGCCTGGCTCATGCCGTCAGCGTCCCCTTGGTGCTCGGCACATCGCCCCGCCGCGCGTCGATCTGTGTAGCCGCATCCAGGGCGCGCGCCAACGCCTTGAACAGCGCCTCCGCCTTATGATGGTCGTTGCGGCCATAGAGCACCGCGGCGTGCAGGTTCATGCGCGCCTGGCTCGCCAGGCTTTCAAACAGGTGGAAGATCAGGTCGGTCCCCAGCCCGGCGCTGCCCATCCCGCCAAGGCGCGGCGTCGCAAACTCCGCATCAAAGACGCAGTAAGGCCGCCCGCCCAAGTCCACCGCCACCAGCGCCAGGCTTTCGTCCATCGGCACATAGGCGTGCGCCGTGCGCACGATCCCCTTGCGGTCGCCCAGCGCCTGATCCAATGCCTTGCCCAGGCATAGAAACGTGTCCTCCGCCGTGTGGTGCTCGTCGATGTGCAGGTCGCCCTTGGCCTCGACCTCCAAGTCAAACAGCCCATGCCCGGCGAAGAGCACCAGCATATGGTCCAGAAAGCCAATCCCTGTGTCGACATGGGCCTGGCCGCTGCCGTCCACGTTCAAACGAAGGCGGATCGCCGTCTCCTTGGTGCTGCGGTCGATCTGCGCGCTGCGCATGGTTGCTCCCCTATGCCTGCTTGAACTTGAGCGCACGCCCCGGCAGCCTGCCGGGGAAGTCCATGCGCGGCGTGCCGTCACAGATGATCGGCGTGCCGTTGACGATCACATGCTCCACGCCCACGGCATATTGGTGCGGGTCGGCGTAGGTGGCACGGTCCGTCACCGTCTTTGCGTCAAAGACGACCAGGTCGGCATACCAACCCTCGCGCACCTGGCCGCGCCCCGCCAGCCCAAAGCGCTGCGCCGGATAGCCGCTCAGCTTATACACGGCCTCCTCCAAGCTCAGCCACTGCTTCTGGCGCACAGCAGGCCCCAACAGCCGCGCGGCGGAGCCATACTGCCGCGGGTGGATCGCGCCGTCCTCATGGTAGATGCCGTCGCTGCCCATCATATAACGGTCATGCGCCAGGAAGGGGCCGATCAGGTCGTCGTCGCCCTGGTGCATGACCAGCAGCACCGCCAGGTTTTCCTCGATCAGCAGATTGCACAGCGCATCGCCCGCCGGCAATCCTGTCTCGGCCACATAGTCCGAAAGCAGCTTGCCCTGGTGGACACTGTTCTCCTTGCCCGGCAGCCAGGCGATATGCGTCGCATCCAGCGCCACATGGCGCAGGTTCTCAGTCATCTGGGCGCGCACGTCGGGTCGCTTCAACTGCGCCAACACAGCCAGCGGCCCCTGCTCCCACACCGAATAAGGCAGCCAGTAGTTAAGCATCGTCGAGCCGGGCAGATAGGGATAGACGTCGAACGAAAAATCAACCTCATTCACCGCCACGGTGTCGATATAGGTCAGGATCTCCTCGGTCATCTGCGGGCTGGTCCCCTTCAGATGCGAGATATGCACCGGCACGCCGGCGCGGCGGCCAATCTCCACCGCTTCCTTCAAGGCCCACAGCGTGCCCCGCTTATAGCGCATGTGCGTGACATAGAGTCCCTGCGCCGCGGCCATGGGCCGGCACGCCTCCACCAGTTCATCGGTCGAGGCAAACCACTGCGCCACATAGTCCATCCCCGTCGATAGCCCGACCGCGCCCGCTGCCATCCCCAGCTCGACCTCGGCCTGAATCTGGCGCAGCTGATAGTCGTCGGGAATCAGGCGGCCAAACCCCGCGGCCAGCGTGCGCACATTGGCATAGGGCACATGTGGGATCGAATTCTGCACGTTGGTTCCATCCAGCCCCGCCATATACTCGGCCAGCGTCGTCCAGCCGGTGTATTCCTCCATGCGCAGCGCGTTGAGGCCGCGCAGATAGGTGATCCACTCATGCACGTTGTAGGGGCTGACCGGCGCATACGAGATGCCGTCGGCCATGATCACCTCGGTCGTAAAGCCCTGCATCGTCTTGGAGACCAGATGCGGCGTCTTGCGCAGCCAACCGTCCGAATGGTTGTGGACGTCGACAAAGCCGGGCGCAACGATCTTGCCCTTGGCATCGATCACCGCCGCCGCCTCGGCAGCCGAGAGGTCGCCGACCTGCACGATGCGGTCCCCCTGAATCGCCACATCAGCCGCGAAGCGGCGGGCCTTGGTCCCGTCGATTACCTCCCCACCGCGGATCACCAGATCAAACACGCTGCACTCCTCTATTCAATTTCGCTGTAGAATTTCGCTATAAGAAGTTGGATGCCCAGTTTACGCGTTGAGCTCGTGCAGCGCGGCCAGCAGACGGTCGGTCTGATCGGGCCGGCCCACCGAGATGCGGATACAGTTTTCCAGCCGCGGCTTGCGATAATAGCGCACCAAGATGCCCTTCTGCTCCAAATCCTGCTTCAGCGCCCCCGCCTCGCGCTCCACCACATCACACAATATGAAATTCGACTGCGACGGATAGGGGCGCAGATAGGGGACCTCCGCCAGCCCGCCATAGAGCCGCTCGCGTTCCGCCTTGATCTTGTCCACTGCCGCGCGCACCTGCTCGATGTGGCGCAGGCTGGCTAGACCGGCTACCGCAGCGGCGACGTTGACATTGTAGGGCTGCTTGAATTTCCACAGCGTCGCCATCAGCCATTCCGGGCAGATGCCGTAGCCCAGCCGCAGCCCGGCGATGCCCGCCGCCTTACTGAAAGTGCGCAGCACCACCAGATTCTCATGCTGCAACACCCAAGCGGCGCGGCTGGGCTGATCGGCAAACTCGACATAGGCCTCGTCCAGCACGACCAGCAGCGGCAGCGCCAACAGCCGCTCCAGGTCGGCATCGCTCAACCAGTTGCCGGTGGGGTTGTTCGGCGAGGTGAGAAAGAGCAGCTTGACCGTGCCCGGCGGCTCCGCCGCCACCAACGTTTCGATGGTCTGTGCGTCCACCTCATAGGCGTCGGTGCGCCATGCCTCCAACACACGCCCGCCGCTCAGCCCGGCGTCAAAGCTGTACATGCCAAAGGTCGGCGGGCAGTCGACGATCGCATCGCCTGGCTTCAAAAAGATGCGGCACAGATAGTCCAACAACTCATCCGCGCCATGGCCGGGCAGGATATTGGCCGCCGGCACACCCACATAATCGCTCAGCGCCGCCCGCAGTTCGCCCTGTTCCGGGTCGGGGTAGATGTGATAGTAGTGGTACTCGGCCAGCGCCTCCAGCACCGCCGGCGCAGGGCCATAGGGGTTCTCATTCGCATCCAGCTTGACCAGTTGGCCGGCGGGGATGCCCAAACGGCGGCTTAACACCTCGAACGGCTGGATCGGCGTATATTCTTCCAGGCCCGCAATCTCTGGGCGTACTAGATCGCGCGGGTCAAAGCGCGTCGCGGACTCACCGGCTCCGGAGTTCATCGCTTATTCCCTCTACAGACGCCGGGCCACTGCCGCCGCATGGCCCGTCAACCCTTCGATGCGCGCCAAGGTCTCCGCCGCCGGCCCAATCTGGCGCAGCGCCGCCTCATTCAGCCCCACGACGCTCACCAGCTTGACAAAATCCAGCACGTTGATCGGGCTGGCAAAGCGCGCCGTCCCGCCCGTGGGCATCACATGGCTTGGCCCCGCCACATAGTCGCCCAGCACCTCGAAGCTGCGCTCCCCCAAAAAGACGCCGCCGGCGTGCTGCACCTGCCCCAGATAGGCCCATGGGTCCTCTACCAGCAGGCACAGATGCTCCGGCGCATAGGCGTTCGCCAGCTCAAAACACTGTGCCAGCGACTCCGTGACCACGATCCCGCTGCCCTGTGCCAGCGACCCGGCGATGATCTCCGCCCGCTCTAGCGTCTCCATCTGCGCCAGCACCGCGGCCTGCACCTTCTGCGCCAAGCTGCGGCTTGGCGTCAGCAGGATGGCGCTGGCTAACACGTCGTGCTCGGCCTGCGCCAACAGGTCGGCGGCAGCCAGTTCGGGGTCGGCGCTGCCGTCGGCGATGACGACGGTTTCGGTCGGCCCCGGCAATCCGTCGATCCCCACCAGCCCAAAGACCTGGCGTTTAGCCAGCGTGGTATACAGATTGCCCGGCCCGCAGATTTTGTCCACACGCTGCACGCTCTCCGTGCCGAAGGCCAGCGCCGCGATCGCCTGTGCGCCGCCCGCCACATAGACCACATCGACCCCGGCGATGTCCGCTGCGACCAGAGTCGCCGGGTGTGGCAGCCCCGTGGCGCGCTGCGGCGGCGTGATCACGGCCAGATGCGCCACGCCCGCCACCCGCGCCGGGATGGCAGTCATCAACAGCGAACTGGGCAGCGGCGCTGTGCCGCCCGGAATATAGACCCCCACGCGCGCGATGGGCCGCACCATCTGGCCCACCAGGCCATCGGCGTCGTTGTGCATCCAACTGAGCGCCGGTTGGCGGCGATGAAAACGCTCGATGCGCGCCGCGGCCAGACGCAGCGCGGCGACGACGTCCGGCTCCAGCGCGGCATAAGCGCCGGCGATCTGCTCTGGCGTCACGACCAGCGCGCATTCGACCCCATCCAGCCGCAGCGTCCATTCGCGCAGCGCGGCGTCCCCGCGCTGCCGCACATCGGCCAGGATCCGGCGCACCGCCTCGTCGGGCGCAATCCGCTCGCCGAAGATCGCGGCGTTGCGCTCCCACATCTGCGCCGGCATCGCCATCTCATCCCAAGCAGCGCGGCGCAGAATCGTCTTCTGCGCCGCGGGCACATCCATCATTCGCATAAAAAGTTCCCGGTCGCGTCGATTACGCTGTTGGCTGCAAAAGTAACAGTGTCCTTAGCGCACGCCTATGCACCAATCCGCTATTGACTAAGCCGCTCGGCATCCTCGATCTTACCCAGCACCACCAGAATATCGTTTGGTTCGATGCGAAAATTGGCGCTAGGGCTGACCAGCAGTTCGTCGCCGCGGCGCACGGCCATCGCCGTCAGGCCAAACCGTTGGCGCAGTTCGCTTTCGGCAAGCGTGTGCCCCCAAAAGGCGGGCGGAGCCAGCAGTTCGACTACGCCCACATCCGCGCCGACCTCCAGATAGTCGATGAAATGGCCCGCTGCCAGACGGCGCGCCAGCCGCACCCCCGCTTCATGCTCCGGCAGGATCACCTCATCGGCCCCGACCCGCAGCAAGATTTCGCGCTGTGTACGCGTGCGCGCCTTGGTGACCACACGCTTGACGCCCAGCCTACGCAGCAGCACGGTCGCCAGCACGTTGCTTTCAAAGTCGGTGCCGATGCAGACCAGGCCCGTGTCAAACGCCTCCACGCCCGCCTGGCGCAGCGCGTCCACGTTGGTAGCGTCCAGTTGCAGCACATGGGGCAGCGAGGTGCTCAAATCCTGCACACGTTGAATGTCATTGTCGATTGCCAGCACATTGTGGCCATAGGCGACCAGCGTGCGTGTGACCGCCGTGCCAAAGCGCCCCAGGCCAATGACGACAAACTCCTCTTTTTTGCGGCCCGCAGAGGGATGCGCATAGGTCACCGTGGCCGCAGGTGGGATATTGGCCTGAGCGCTTCTCGCTTGACGGGCGGCAAGAGGGTTCAAGCGGTCGAGAAAACGCATCCAACCCGATCTGATCGTCGGCATCCAATCCTCCGCCCCGCGCCGGTGGGTGGCGATCCAACCACGGCTCCAACCTACGGGTCGCTGCAATCACGCGTAAAACCACACGTCCGGCAGACGATCTTGCAGTGACGCTTGACCACCGGACCGTTGCATAGCCAGCAATAGGTGTCGTCCGCCGGCGTATAGGTCGGCGCTACCGGCTGCGCGGGCAAACTCACGCTAGACTCAGAAGCATACGCTCCGTCAGGAGTATAGAAGACCACCTGATAATTCGCCAATTCACCTGCCACATAAACAAACTTAGCCGAGAAGGTCCCCGCTCGGTCCAGCCAGCGCAGAAAGACACGGTCGCCCGGCCACAAGTTGAGATCAAGCAGCCGGTCGTCGTCAATCCACGCCAAGACCCCCTCGCGCGAGTCGATCAGGTCGCCGCCGAATTGCTCGGCCACAAACACAAAGGTGAACCAGTCTACCCCTTGGCTGAACTGCGGAAAGAGGATCGTGCCGCGGAAGCGCGGGCGCACAATCTCCAGTCCGCTTTCCTCGCGCACCTCGCGGATGGCGCACTCCTCAGGCGTCTCGCCCCGCTCCAGCTTGCCGCCGAGACCATTCCACTTGCCCGCGTGCATATCGTTGGCTTTTTTCACGCGGTGGATCATCAACGTGCGCCCGGCCCGGCGCACATAGACAATCGTCGCCAGTTGCATCAAAACCGCGCCAACGCTTGCGCCAGCCGCCCAATCTTGGCGGCGTCGGGCCGGTAGGCGTCTTCTAGCGGCGGGCTAAAGGGGATGGGGGTGTCCAGCCCGCCCAAGCGTTGAATTGGCGCGTCCAGCCATTCAAAGGCTTGCTCGGCGATCAGCGCCGCCACCTCCGCCCCCACCCCGGCCACGCGCGTGGCCGAATGCACGATCAGCACCTTGCCGGTCTTGCGCACCGTCGCCAAGACCGCTTCATTGTCCAGCGGTTTGAGGGTGCGCAAATCCAAGACCTCCGCCTCGATGCCCTCCTGCGCCAACTGGTCTGCCGCGGCCAATGCCTGATGCACCTGCGCACCGTAGGTAATGATCGAAAGATGCGTCCCAGGTCGGGCCACGCGCGCCTCGCCCAGCGGCGTCATATAGTCCCCGGCGGGTACATACCCCTTGAGCGAGCGGTAGAGCGGCTTGCTCTCCAGATAGATCACCGGGTTATTGTCGCGGATGGCCGCGATCAGCAGCCCCTTGGCGTCGGCAGGGGTGGCAGGCGCAACCACCTTCAGCCCCGGCGTATGCACAAACCAGGCCTCTGGGTTCTGGCTGTGAAACGGCCCTGAGCGCAGCCCGCCGTCCGCCGGGGCGCGGATCACCCAGGGCACTGCGCCCTTCCACCGGTAATAGGTGGTGGCCGCAAACTGCACAATGCTGTCAAAGGCGCTGGTGATGAAGTCGGCAAACTGCACCTCCACCACAGGCCGCAGCCCCATCAAGGCCATACCCGTCGCCGCGCCCACAAAACCCAGCTCGGCCAGGGGCATATTCAACACGCGCCCGCCGCCGAACTCCTCGCTCAACCCCTTGGTCACTTTGAATGCGCCGCCAAACGGCCCGGCCACATCCTCGCCCATGACCAGCACGTTGGGGTCGCGGCGCATCTCCTCGCGCAAGGCTTCGCCGATCGCCGCCAAGTACGTCATCTCGCGTGTGGCGCTGCCCGTGCTGCTGTCCGGGATCTCCACATCGGCAAAACCATAGTTGCTGGCGACTGCGCTCATGGCGCATAGACTCCTTCCTCCACCGTCGCCGGGTCGGGCAGCGGGCTTTGTTCGGCGTACTCAATCGCGTCGGCGATCTCCACTTCGCAGCGATGTTTGATCTCGTCAATCTCGGTTGGGTCGGCAATATCCTGCGCCACAAGCCTGCGCTCAAACAACTCCACCGGGTCGCGCTTCTCCCATTCTTCCAAAAGCTCACGCGGCACATATTCCGCGCCGTCATGGATCGCATGGCCCATCATGCGCATGGTCTTGCACTCGATCAGCGTCGGCCCGCCGCCCGCCCGCGCCCGCTCGACCGCCTCCTTGCTGGCGGCATAGACAGCCTCGACATCGTTGCCGTCGACAATCACCCCCGGGATGCCATACCCCGCAGCGCGCGCCGCCACATCGGGCACGCGCATCTGCTGGCGCAGCGGCGTCGAATAGGCATACTGGTTGTTCTCGACGATCAGCACAAAGGGCGCGTTGTGCGTAGAGGCCAGATTCAACGCCTCATGGAACAGCCCGGCGCTGCTCGAACCGTCGCCGACATAGGTCATAGCGACGCGCGGCTCCTTGCGATAGACAAAGCTGAGCGCCACGCCCACCGTCACCGGCAGCGAATGGGGCAGATGGCTGATAAACCCGACCAGGTTCAGGCTGAGGTCGCCCACGCCGTGCAGGTTGACATCGCGGCCGCCCGATACCCCTGTGGCCTTGCCCAGCATATTGGCGAAGATGCGGCGCGGCGTCAACCCACGCAGCAGGTAGGTTCCCAGATCGCGGTGCATGGGCGCGACCACATCCTCCGGACGCAGCGCATACCCCGTCCCCACGCTGATCGCCTCATGGCCGCGCTGGCTAAAGACGCCGCCCACCCCGCGGCCCTGCTTCCAATAGGCCACCACGCGGTCGTCAAAGGTGCGCGTGAGCCGCATCCAATAGTAGAGTTCGAGTTTCTGCGGGCTAGTTAATTGAGGTTCGGCCAGTTGCAGACCCGCCAGCTCACCATCCGCCATCGGCGCCTCCTTTGGGGACGCAGGCAACCTGCTCGATCAGGCGCAGAACCGCGTTCACCACCGCGTCAACCGCCATCGCCGACGTGTCCAGCACCAGCGCATCCTCGGCGGCACGCAATGGGGAGAGCGCCCGCCCGCTGTCGATCTGGTCTCGGCGGATCAACGCCGCCAGCACGTCGGCATAGGCAACCTGTTTGCCGCGCGCCGCCAGTTCGCGGTGACGGCGCAGGGCGCGCTGCTCGACCGAGGCATCCAAATAGATCTTAAGCGGCGCGTCCGGCATGATCACCGTGCCGATGTCGCGGCCCACCATCACCACGCCGCGCTTCTCGGCCCTGCCGCCGCCGTAGCGCAGGCCAACCCGCCGCTGCTGCTCGCTCAAGGCGGCGCGCACCGCCGCATAGGCCGAGACAGCCGACACCTGCGCGTCGACCTCCGGCCTGCGGATCTGCTCGGTGATCTCCTCGCCGTCGGCCATGACGACGCTGTTGCGCCCGTCGGCCTGCCCGTTGGCCGGGGGCAAGATATCGATATGCAGCGCCCGCGCCAGCGCGCCGATCGCCTGCTCATCCTCAATCGCAATGCCGCGCGCCAGCGCCACCCACGTTACCGCCCGGTACATCGCGCCCGTATCGAAATAGAGATAGTCAAGCGCCTGGGCCACGGCAAAGCCAATCGTGCTCTTCCCCGACCCAGCCGGGCCGTCGATGGCGATCACGCGCGGGGTCAGTGCCTGCCCCGCATCCACCGGCGTACAACGCGTCTGGGCC
>QEUY01000048.1 GCA_003577365.1 Chloroflexota bacterium
CGCCGGCGGGCTGGAAATACCCCCTGAGCGGGCTGGATGCAGGCTTTAACACCTGGCTCAACGGCCATATCTGGCGCATGATGGAGCACGCCGGGCGGCTGTACATCGGCACTTGGAACATGGCGACCGAGTTCCGCACCACGCCGAACGCCGAGAGTATGTTGGAACCCAACTACGGCTTTGACCTCTATGCCACGAGCGACGGGCATCATTTTCAGCCCGTCTCGACCTCCGGTTTTGGCGACCGTTTCAACTATGGCGTGCGCTCGTTTGCCTCCACCCCGCACGGTCTGTTTGTGGGGACTGCAAATAAATGGTATGGGCTGCAAATTTGGCGCGGCGCCCCGGCAGACAACCCGCTGCCCCAGACGGCAGGGCACGCCGGGCCGGTGGTGGGGCGCCGCGAGCCGGCAGCCCCGCAAAATCTGGAGGCCGAGCCGCTGGACACCAGCGTCTTGCTGTCCTGGGAGCCGGTGAGCGGGGCGGCGCGCTACCATGTGCTGCGCGCCCAGGTCGTCGACCAGCGCCACCAGATCCGGCGCAGCCCTTTCCTCGCCCGGATCATAAAGCTGGTACGCATGGCCTTTGCCGTCATGCCCAGCCTCTATCTGCCGCCTGTGCCTGACCAGGTGTGGGTGCCCGGCCCCTATGTCCAGATCGGCGTCGTCGACCAGACGACCTTTGTGGACGCCGAGGGGCAGGCCGGTGTGCGCTATCTGTATATGGTTCAGGCCGAAACCGAGACGGGCGCGCGCTCCAACTTCTCCAACGTCGTGGCACTGCCGCTGCTCGCGCCGCCTGTGACCCAGGCCGTGGTGATGGAACGGTTGCAGCGGCTGGCGCTGCAAGATGTCGGGGACTTGGCGGCCCACTTTATGCATGTCCGAGCCGCCCTGGCCTCCGGTGACAGCGTCGCGGCCGCGGCCGGGCTGCAGGACGGGGCCGCCCAGATCGCAGACGCGCTGGCCCACGCCACCGATCCCGTCGCCCTGGCCGATCTGCAGGTGGTGTGGGCCAAGTGGCAGCGCCGAGTTGCGCTCAGCCGGCAGGGCCTGCTTCCCGCCAGCCGCCTGTAGATAGGGCCGTCGCTTGATTCGCCATGGAACACATGGCGATATAACACACGGCAACATAACACATGGCGATATAACACATGACGGCCAATCAGTCTATGCATCGTTCGTTTTGGCTTTTGCTGCGTATCGTGCTGGTGCTGCTGCTGCTTGTGCTTGGCGGCTGCCGTCAGCGGGCGGAGCGGCGGCGTGCCGCCGCGACGGCGACATCACAGGCGGCCGCGTCACAGGCGGCAACGTCACAGGCGGCCCAATCGCCCGCCGCGCCGGCAGGGGCCTCGCAACCAGGCAGCCAGGCCGCTGAATCTGCCGCGGCGGCGGCGCTCCGGACGGTGACCGAGGACGGCGGGCGGTTGGATTGGTCGCGGGCGCGCAACTTGATCGCATTCGACCGGCGCGATGCCAATGGCGTCTACCAGATCTGGACGATCACGCCGGAAGGCGCCAATGAGACGTGTCTGACCTGCAACCAGCCCAACGCGCCGGTGCATCACAAGGGCAACCCCGCCTGGCATCCTTCCGGCGACTTTATTGTCTTTCAGGCCTCTACCCAGAGCGACGGCTTGTTGGCCGCCTTGGCGACGCCGGGGATAGGGCGCAACAACAATCTCTGGTTGATGAGTGCGGATGGCCGCACCTATGTTCAACTGACCCAAGTGGCCGAGGGAATGGGCGTGCTGCATCCCCATTTTTCGGAGGACGGCAGCCGGCTGCTCTGGGCCGAAAAGAGCGGGGCCATGCGCCCGCTGCGCGGCGAAGCCGAGGAATGGACGCTGCGCGTCGCCGATTTCGTCACCAGCGGCGGCGCACCTCGGCTGGAGAACATCCAGAGCTACCAGCCCTTGGGCCGGACCTTCTATGAGAGCCATGGGTTTTCGCCGGATGGGTCGAGGATTCTGTTCACCGCCTTTCTCCAGCCGGATGAGGCGAACGCAGCCTGGATGGATATCTATACGCTGGACCTAGCTGCGGGCAGCGTCACCCGGCTGACCGACAGCCCCGAGGTGTGGGATGAGCACGCACACTACTCGCCGGACGGCCGCACCATTGTCTGGGCCTCCAGCGCCGATTGCCAGTGCGATCCCACCCGGCTGCGCACGCTGCAAATGGATCTGTGGCAGATGCAGGCGGATGGCGCAAACAAGACCCGCGTGACCAATCTGGTGGCAAGCAGCGCGAGCCGGCGGCTTGTCGTCGACAATAGCTGGGGGCCCGATGGCCGGCAGGTTGCGGTTTTGATCGTGGACGGCAGCGCCCCCCAGCAAGGCACCATTGCCATCGTTACGCTGAACACGCCATGAGCCGCCGGTACTCTGAGCTTCCTGAACTAGAGTCTGTACTCCTGCAAAGCGCCTAACACTATGCACCGCACGTCTTCCGTGGTCTATGCCGTTGTGCTTATATCGCTCTTGGCCGCCGCTGTGTGGGGGGGGGCCCAGGCTGCCAAACCGGCGCGTGGTCAGACTGTCCCGCCGACGCCGACCCCATCGCCCACGCTCACCGCCACGCGTATGCCAGCGCCGGGGCCGCTGCCCACGTCTACCCCCTTGCCTACGCCGGGGGGGCAGCGACCGCCGCAACTGCTACCGCCCGATGTGAATTTTGTCCCGATTTCGCCCCCTGGCTTTGGCGACCGCCAAAACAGTTGGGCCTGGGCCATGACCTGGTGGAACGGCTATCTCTATGTCGGCACAAACCGCGCCTGGGCTTGCCTGGAGGCTGCGTCCATCATCCGCATCAGCCCGCTGTTGGGCGAATATCCGCCCGATGACCCGGACATTGCGTGTACGCCTGCCCCCGAAGACCTCGCTCTGCAAGCCGAGATCTGGCGTTGGTCGCCCGATAAAAATCTCTGGGAACGGGTCTATCGATCGCCGCGCGATGTGCCGATTGCCGGCGGCAAACTGGTGCCGCGCGAGGTGGGTTTCCGCGGCTTGAGCGTCTACACCGAACCGGATGGCACCGAGGCGCTCTATGTGGGGGGTGTCAGCCCGCGCTTTGTCTGGGCCGAGGCCGCGCCCCCGCGCCTGCTGCGCTCCACCGACGGCGTGAACTTTGCGCCCGTGCCGCAAGACCCCGGCAGCGTGTTGGGCGATCTCCCCTATGCCAGCTTGCGCAACCCAATTTCATTCAAGGGTCGCTTCTTCATTCTTGCCGGCCCTGTGCAGGGCAGCGGCGTCTTGATGGAAGCCAAGAACCCCGCAGGCGGCAACAATAACTTCCAGGTCGTCAGCCCGCCCAATGTGAGCATCAGCGCGGTCGAGATCTATAACGACTATCTTTACTTGGGCGTGCGCAGCGTCGCCGACGGCTATGGCGTGATCCGCACCAAGGCCACCGGCCCGCTGCCCTATACCTATGAAACCGTGGTCGATCAGGGGGCCTTTTTGCCCGACCTGCCCAATATCGAGGTTTTGGGCATGCAGGTCTTTCAGGGCCGGTTGTATGTGGGGGCCAATGGCGTGCTGGTGCCGCCCGTCCTTATGGGGCCGGCGGAGATGATCCGCATCAACCCCGACAACACCTGGGACCTGGTCATGGGCGACGGCCGCGAGACGCCCACGGGCTGGAAATATCCCATCAGCGGCTTTACCGCCGGTTTTGGCAATTTCTACAATGCCCATGTCTGGCGCATGGCCGAGTTTGAAGACAATCTTTTCGTGGGCACGTTCGACAGCAGCACCGTTTATCGGAACAGCGGTGAAGGGTTTCGTCCGATTGATTATGATAACTTGGGCTTTGACCTGTTTTACTCCCCCAATGGCCGCGACTATTTCCCGGTGACGCGCACAGGGTTTGATGACAAGTTCAACTTTGGTGTGCGCAGTTTGGAGACTACGCCGGCGGGGCTGTTCTTGGGTACGGCCAACTACTATTATGGGCTGCAAGTCTGGCGTCTGCCTGTGGGGAGCATGGCAAACAACCGCTTTGTCTTTTTGCCGCTGATGCGCGCTGCCGGGTCGGGCCAGACACAGGCCGCAGCCGCGGGCACGCCCGCGGCCCCACCTGCGCCGGGACGCGCCGAAGCCCTGGTGCGCGGCGATGATGTCGTAGTGGCTTGGGATGCGGCGCTCGGCGCGCAGCGTTATCAGATCTGGCGCGCCACGCCGTTGACCACGACGGTCGAGGGCCAGACCGTCGCCGCGGGCTGGCGAGAGCCCCAGACGGTGGGCGAGACCCGTGACCTCTATTGGGTGGATACCGGCGCGGCTGGGGGGGGCTATCTCTATTCTGTGACAGCCGTTGCCCCTGGGGGCGCGCAGTCGTCCTCGTCGAACCTTGCCCCGCTGCGCAGAGAGTCATTCGATATTTTGCTCCAGCAGCTAGACGCATTCGCTTGGGCAGACGGCGAAGACGCCGCCTGGAGCCATGTCCGGAACGCAGTTCAGCGTGGATTAGCCGGCGGCGATCTGGGCGCGGCCATCTCGGCTGTGACAGACCTGCGCCAGAGCGTGCGCCAACTCGACCAGCAATTGCTGCCGGCATGGCAGGCGGAGGATGCTGCCTACGGGTTGGATCAGCTGCAACGCCGCCTTGGCCTACTTCAATCCGGTACTCTGCAGCCGTAAGTGCAGTTCATCAAGATGCCGACTCACAAAACCGATCACCAACTCAGAAACGGGTTCCGTTGGGCAGTTCGGGCGCGCCAGGCCCTGACGCTCAACGCAGGGGCAGCGGCCGTGCGCTCTCGTGCTTTCCCGCTGTGTGTGCTGGTCGCGCTGCTGCTCACCGGCAGCAGCGTCGTAGCCGCGCCCAAGACGAGCGTTATGGCCGATAGCCCGCCGGTTGGCGCTTCGGTCGCGGGCTTTACGCAAATAATCGTCCCCGGTTTTGGCGACCGCAACAATAGCTGGGCGTGGGCGATGCAATGGTGGAACGGCTATCTCTATGTCGGCACCAACCGTGCCTGGCATTGCGCCGAAACCTATTCGCTCACACGCCAGTTCCCGACCCTCTTTCCCTATCCTCCGGATGACCCGGACGTGGAGTGCCCCGAAAACCCCAATGAAATGCAACTGGCCGCGGAGATTTGGCGCTACTCCCCGCTTGGAAAGATGTGGGAGCGGGTCTATCGCTCGCCCAACGACGTGCACATCCCCGGCACTGTGGGCTATACCGTGGCGCGCGATGTGGGGTTTCGTGGCATGGCGGTCTTCCAGGAGCCGGATGGCACCGAGGCGCTTTATGTGGGCAGCGTCAGCCCGCGCTTTATCTGGGATAAGGCTCCCCCCCCGCGCATCTTGCGCTCGACCGACGGCGTGAACTTTGCGCCTGTGCCGCAAGACCCCGGCAGCGTGCTCTATGAACTGGTGGAGTCGAGCCTGCGCAACCCGGTGATCTATCAGGATAAGATCTTCTTTATCTCCGGCACGGTGCAAGGCAGCGGCCCGCTCTTGGCTGCATCCAACCCGGCGGGCGGCAACGATGAGTTTCAGATCGTCAGCCCCCCGGCCACGATCGTCAGCGCGGCGGCGGTCTACAACGGCTATCTCTACATCGGGGTCCAAGATTTGGCCCAGGGCTATTCGATTCTCAAGACCGATGCCAGCGGCCCTCCGCCCTATACCTACACCCAGGTGGTGGGCAATGGCGGCTATCTAACCCGCCGGCCCAACCACGAAGTGCTTGCCATGGAGGTCTTCGACGGGCGGCTGTATATCGGCGGCAACGGCATCCGCGGCAGTCTTGCCATGGGATTGGGCGGCCCTGCAGAGATGATCCGCATCAACCCCGACGACAGTTGGGATCTCATCATGGGCGAGGAGCGTGAGACGCCCACGGGCTGGAAGTTCCCCATCAGCGGTTTTATGCCGGGGTTCGGCAACTTCTTCAACGGCCATATCTGGCGCATGATCGACTTTGACGGCCAACTCTTTGTCGGGACCTTCGATGCCAGCACCGTCCAGAAAGACAACCCGGAGCGCGGCCCCACCCTGCGGCCGGTGATGGGGTTTGACCTCTATCGCAGCGCCAACGGGCGGGACTTTGTGCCTGTGACGCGCACCGGGTTCGGCGACAAGTTCAATTTCGGCGTCCGCAGCCTGGAGGTGACGCCGTATGGGCTGTTTCTAGGCACCGCCAACTATTATTACGGGCTGCAGATCTGGCAGTTGCCTTCGGCTGACAGTCTGGCCGACAAGTTTGTCTATCTCCCGCTGCTCAGCGGCGGCACGGGCAATGGAGCCGCCGCGGCCGCGGCGGTCAACGCCTCTGTGGCGACGCCGCAACGGGTCGAGGCATTGGCGCGCGACGGCGATGCCTTGTTGGTGTGGGATGCCGCGCCGGGGGCGCAGCGTTATCAGATCTGGCGCGCCACGCCGTTGACCAGCGAGGTCGAGGGCGAAATGGTGGATGCGGGTTGGGGCGACGCCACGCTGGCCGGCGAGACCGCAGATCTGTACTGGGTAGACAGCGGCGCAGGGGGCAGCAACGATGTCTATTATGTGATGAGCCAGGGGCCAAACCTCGCCGTCTCCGGCCCGTCCAACCTGGCCGTGGTGCGCCCGTCGAGTGTGCGCGAACTGATGGCCGAGTTGGATGCGATGGCGTGGAACGACCCCGACGCCGCCGGTTGGTCGGGCGTGAAGCAGATGGTCGAGCGGGCCGTCACCGGCGAGGCGCTTGACACCACGTCCGAAGCGGTTGCGCGGCTGCAGCAGCGTCTAGAGGACGCAGGCCAGGGCTTTCTGCCGGCGTGGCGGGCAAAGGATGCCATCTATCTGCTGCAGAAATTGCAGCGCCGGATTGCGCTGGCCCAGGCCAATCTCATCCCGTTTAGCATAGAGTAGGGCAGGACACATCGTGGCACGATTTCTCTTGGCTTGTTATCCCATCGCCGGCCATCTGCACCCCCACTTGGCCGTGGCCCATGCCCTGAAGACACAGGGGCATGAGGTCGCCTTCTATACGGGGGCCGCGGCGCAAAGCCAGGTGGAAAGAGAGGGCTTCGTCTTTTTCCCGTTTCACCCGGAGATGGACGCGCGCCTCACGCGCATCTGGCAGCCGGCAGAAGGCGGCTCGCTGGCCGAAGATTTGCCCATCATGAAACGGGCGATCTTTCAGATTGGGGCCATCCGCGCCACCTTGGCGGAGTGGTTTCTGGGCACGGTTCCCCAGCAGATCGACGACTTGCGCGCCTTGCTCGCCCGCTGGCAGCCTGATGTGCTGGTCTCGGATATCAGCCTGTGGGGGCCGATCTTGGTCTTGAGTGAAACTGCCGCGATCCCGGTCGCAGCCTTTTGCGTGCTCTTTGCCTGTCCGCTGCCCGGACCCGACGCCCCCACCTGGGGGCGCGGGCTGCCGCCGCCGCATACCTGGCCGGCGCGCCTGCGCTCTAAGCTGGAGCAGGTGATCCAAGACTGGGTCTTGGGCGAGTTTCGGGAGCGCGCCTCGGCGCTGCGCCAATCATATGGGCTGGCGCCGCTGGCCGGGCCGGTCATGGCCCACGCCGGGACGCTGCCTTTGTTCCTGCTGGCGGGCGCGCCCGAGCTTGACTACGACCGCCGCGACCTGCCCCCGACGGTGCATTATGCCGGCCCTTGTCTTTGGCACCGCTCGGCCCAAGAAGCGCCGCCCGCCTGGCTGCTGGCGCTGCCCAAAGACCGGCCCGTGGTGCATGTGACCGAAGGCACTGTGCATACGCGCCAGCCGTTGGTGCTGCGCGCCGCAGCGCAGGGGTTGGGTAATCTGCCCATGGAAGTGATCATGTCCACCGGCAAGGCGCGGCGCGTGGAAGAACTCGACTTGGGGCCGCTCGCAGCCAACATCCGTGTCGAGCAGTATGTTGCGCACGGCGATCTCTTCCCCCACACCGCGGTGGTGGTGACCACAGGGGGGCCGGGTACGGTGCTGACCGCGCTGGCCGCGGGGGTGCCGCTGGTCATTGTGCCCACAGGGTGGGACCATATCGAGAACGCGCAGCGCATCGTCTACGCCGGGGTTGGCGTATCGCTGCCGCCGCAGAAGTGTACGGCAGCCACGCTGGCCGCGGCTGTACAGAAGATATTGGCCGACCCGGCCTACCGGCGCAACGCCCAACGCATGGCCGAGGCCTTGCAGCGCCAGGGCGGCCCCGACCACGCCGCCGCCTTGCTGGAGGAGTTGCTGCACGCGCCGAAGCCGCCGGTCGCGCCCACCCCTCGCCTGCACAAAGTATTGACCTAGCCCGAACGAAGCACCGCACAGGAGAGCAAGACGATGAAAGCGTTGATATTGGCTGGGGGTCGCGGCTCTAGGCTGCAGGAATTCACCGAGACCAAGAATAAATGCATGTACAACTTTCGAGGCCGCCCGCTGATCACCTACAGCCTGGACTATGCGTGTGGCGCGGGCGTGAGCGAGATCCTGATCGTCGTCAGCTATTTGGCCGAGTCGATCATCAACGTCTTGGGCAACGCCTATAAGGGCATCCCCATCAAATATGTGATCCAATGGGAGCGCAAGGGGCTGGTGCATGCCATGGAGACCAGCCAGGGGGCCATCGGCGGCGATGATTTTATGCTCTTTCTGGCCGATGAAGTGCTTGCCAACCCCCGCCATGTGGATATGGTGAAGTGCTTTCAAGAGCAAAAAGTCTTTACGCTGTGCGGGGTGGTGCCGGTGAAGGACACATCGCAGATCAAAAAGACCTATGCGGTGATCTATAACGAGCGGGACAGCCGCATCTACCGGCTGATCGAAAAGCCGCGCGCCATTTTGAACAACCTGATGGGAACGGGGAACTGCATCTTCCGCAACGCCATCTTCGACTACGTCCCCTATACGCCCATCAACCAGGTGCGTGGGGAGAAGGAACTGCCCGATCTCATCCAATGCGCGGTGGATGACGGCATGTTGGTGCAGCTCTTCGGCGTGGGCACACGCTATGTCAACGTCAATACTGTGGACGACATCGGCCAACTGGAGTCCGGTTGGCCCGAAGACTAGGAGCAAAGGGTCTATGCAGCAGCACGCAGAACCGGATCGCGCCTATCTCGATATGCTGGACGCGGTGACCTTCCAGCCGGTTTTTATCATGGGCGACCACCGCTCGGGCACGACGATTCTATACAAGATTTTGGGGGCGAGCGGCTGTTTCAACATCGTCACGGCCTATCACATCGTCAACTATCGCGAACTGCTCTATAACCATGTCCATGGCCGCGTCGACGCCGCCAAAGACGAACTGCGCCAGCTCTTCCGCGCGCGCGAGGTCAAAGACCGCGTCTTTGACCGTATGGCCGTGGACCCCGACCTGCCCGAAGAATATGGCTTTTTGTTCAGCACGGGCTATCGCCAGCAGTTGACCGCTGAAAACCTGGCGACCTTGGTCGAACTGTGCAAGAAAATCCAGGTGACCTCCGGCCCGTCCAAGCCGCTGCTGCTCAAAAACCCCTGGGACTATTTCCTGAACTTTACCTATGTGAAACAGGCTTTTCCTACCAGCAAGTTTGTCTTTATCCACCGCAACCCGGTGGATGTGGTCAGTTCACAGCTTCATGCGATTCGCTCGTCGCTGGCAGAAAAGAACGAGTACGTGGCGTTGATCGGCGCGTGGTATCGCGATCTCTTCCACAAACCCATGCGGCGGCAGATGGCGCGCGCCCTGTTTTCCCGGCGCTTTAACCTGGGGCTGCGCGTGGTGACGCGCCATGTCGCACGCGGCGCCGACTATTACCTGGCCCACATCGCCGATCTGCCGCAAGACGATGTCCTGTCCATCCGCTATGAAGACCTCTGCGCCGCGCCGGATGCGACCATCCACGCCATCTTGGATTGGCTGCATCTCGACGACGGCGGCGCGGTGGACTATGCCGCCCTGGTGCAGAAGCGCGAGGCCCCGCGCCAGGCCGAGGTGGCGGCGAACTCGCGCCTGATCTACCGGCGCATGAAGCCCTACTTCGAATCCTTTGGCTATGATGTCGCTTAGGCTGTAGGTTAGGCCGGCAGGATCGGCTGCATGTAGACAAGAACGGCAGGAACGTAGGATGGCAGAGCTGGCCCGACATATGGATATTGCCCAACGGATGCCGGTGACGGCAGAGCTGGCCCGCCGCATGGGGCCGGGCGCGCTGGACGATCTGATCATCATCCATGTCAACCATCTCTTGATGGACATTCTCGATCTGAACCTGGTGCTGACCGAACTGGGGGCGCGGGTGATCTATGTGCCGGTGATCTATAGCGAGAACAAGCCTATACCGCCCGCGCCCTATGCGGTCATCCGGCCCGGCGCGCAGAACGGCAACGGCGCAGCGCCGCAGGGCTTTGCCTCAGGCCGTTTCAGCGCGGCCGTCAACTACGCCGTGCGCGCGGCGATGGAGACAGCCTTGACATATCCCGTCGACGGCCCGCGGCGCATCTTGCTGATCGAAGACGGCGGCTATCACTACGATATCCAAAAAGAACTGGACGGTTTATCCGGCGAGACCGTCTTTGTGGGGACAGTGGAGCAGACGGTCGCCGGCATCCGCGCCGCACGCGCCTATCTGCGCCAAAACGGCTCGATTGACCATCCGGTGATCTCGGTGGCGCGCTCTAAGGCCAAGATGCGTTTTGAGAATCAGTTCGTCGCCCTGCGCGTCATCGAGGAATTGGCGCTGCTTTTCTATCAACTGGAGGAGTTTCTGTCGCTCAAGGATGTGCTGCTGGTCGGCTATGGCATTTTGGGCCGCGCCGCGGCCTTTCTGCTGCGCGGGCGCAACTGCCATGTCATGGTCAAGGATCTGGACGAAGTGGTGATCCATGCGGCTGAGACCGAAGGCTTTGAGGTATTCGAAGCGTTTCAGCCGGAGATGTTCGACTCTGCGCCCATTGTGCTGGGCATGACCGGCGTGCCGGCCTTTTCGATGCACGACTTTGCCGTCTTTCTCGCCGGGCCGTCGCCGGTGCTCTATCTCGCCAGCGGGTCGTCCAAACGCGTTGAGTTCGCCGATCTGATCAACTATTTCGAAGGCGACGACGGCTATCGCGCCAGCCGGTCAACTTCTTCCGGCCCGACAGTGACAGCCTGCCCGCCAAGGTGGCCGACGTGATCAACGCCGAGATCCTGGCGCTGGTGCACTATCTGCACGGCCATCAGGGCGAGATCGCGCCGTGTCTGCATCTGCTCGGCCATGACAAACTGGACGGCTTTGACGTGGACGAAGACGATCTGATGGCCCTCTGGTTCGCGCGCAATCAGGTTTCGTCCACGCTTATGCAGAAGACCAACCTATGGCGGCTGTTCCCACCGCACCCCTGCGAGCATCGTCTGGTAAATTCGTCCTGAGTGAATTCCTGCTGGTCGAATTCAGGCGGGCGAAAGGATCCAGAAGTTTGTTGCGTAACCATGGAACTCACTATGACCGATAGAACAACCCTGCGCCGTCGACTGCCCTTCTATCTGCTGGCCGTCCTGCTGGCCTGCTGCTTGGCGGGCATGGCGCAGACAGCGTATGCCCAGACGCCGTCTCCACCGCCCCTGCCCCAGCCCGCGCCCGGCGCAGCCGGCTGTATCGAAGCCAATATCTTCTATGGCGCGGTCCCGCCAGGGGGTGAGAAAGCGCGCGTGCTGGTCTTTGTCCCCGGCCTGGCAGGGTTGGCCCAAGATTGGTGGACCGACCAGACGGTCGCCGGTCTCAACGATATGTATTACTATGCCTATGGCTTTGGCTATCGCACGGCCTTTGTCAATGCCAACTTGATCGACCCCAACGGCGCGTGCAGCGCCGAGCGCCGGCCCGCCAATGACATGCTGCGCAACGGGCAGACCCTGGCCAAGCAGATCGAAGCCATTGTCAAGTATTACAATGTCAGCCAGGTGGATATCGTTGGGCACTCCAAAGGCGGCATCGACGCCCAATCGGCCACGGTCTGGTTCGGCGCATGGCGCTATGTGCGCAACATCATCACCGTGGGCACGCCGTATCAAGGCTCGATCCTGGCCGATCTGTTGTGGAGCCCTGAGGGCGAGCAATTGGGCGATCTCTTGGGCCAGCGCGATGCCGGCACGTTCAGCTTACGCACCCCTTTGATGCAGCTCTTCCGCCTGATCACCGACTCGTCGCGTCTGGACGACAGTGTGGCGTACTACACCGGGGCCGGGAATTTCTGGGACACGCCGGATTCCATCTTCCAGGTTCTCGGTGCATGGATTCAGGCCCAGCCCGAGGGGGGCGGCGATAACGACGGGGTGATTGCCGTCTCGAGCACGCGCCTGAGCTACGCCGATACGCTCTATCTTCAGCCGTGGAACCATGCCGAAATCACCATCGGGCGCAACACCTTTCCCTATGTGCTCAAGGTGTTGCTGGCAGATGTCGCCCCAGCCTCTGATGTGGCGCTCGAAGGCCCTGCCACCGGCACGGTGGGCCGCGACTACGACTTTACCGCCATCCTGCCCCCGCGCACCAGCCAACCGGTCACCTACACCTGGCAGGCGACCGGTCAGCCCACGGTTGTACGCAGCGGCGGCGCCAACGACGCGATCACCTTTGCCTGGAGCGACACCGGCCCTAAGGATGTGGTCGTGACCGCAACCAACATCGCCGGTTCCGGCACGGCGACGCACACAGTGGAGATCAACGAGGTCACGGGGCCAGAGCAGCTCGTCCTGGTCGGGCCGGTGGTCGGCGATGTCAGGGTGTCCTACCAGTTCAGCGCCATCTTGCCTGCCGCGACCACGCTCCCGATCACCTATACCTGGCAGGCGACCGGCCAGCCTACCCTCATACACGCCATGGACACGACGCAGGATGTCATGTCCTTTAACTGGAGAGAGCCTGGCCCCAAAACCATCCGCGTGATCGCGGAAAATCTGGCGGGCATGACCGTGGCTGCCTATCAGATCAATGTCCTGACCCCGTCGTATGCTGGCACGGGGCTGAACCGCTATTTCCCCTTGATGCAGGCGCTTGGCGCGCCGGAAGCGGGCGCGGCCCAGACCGCTTCCTTGACTGGAGCCGGCTCTAACACCATCCTGCGCGGCGGCACGCTGGACCTGCGCGCCACGGCCCGTTTTCCAGTAGAGCCGGAAGCAAGCCGCATGCAGGTGTCGCTCTTCACCACGGACCCGGCGGCGGCTGCCACCTTGGTCGGGCCGGATGGCAGCCGTGCCGGGTTGGCGGCTGTGCCCGACACCGGCACAGACTTCTTCGCTGGAGCCGCAGCCTTGGCCGGGACGGTGGACGCACCTGCGCCGGGCGAATGGCAAGTGGAGATGCAGTCGGCGCAGGCTACCGCCTATCTGCTGCTGGTCACGCTCGACAGTTCGCTGACAGTGCAGCTGCGCGGCGTGACCAACCCAATCGGCTTGCCCGAACAACTGTTGGAACTGGAGGCCGCGAGCCAGAGCAGCGCCGGCGACACGCAGGTGAATACGCTCATACTGGCGGTTGCTGGAGAAGAAACGGGCGACGGCGGCGCGGCCCAAGCCGCATCTGCCGGACCCGCACTCAGCTATACCACCCCGGCTAAACCCGGGTTGTATAGTCTTTCGATTCAGGCGCTGGGCACGACAGCCAGCGGCTATGCCTTCGAGCGGGCTTTTATGCAGCCGCTCGCCGTCATTCCGTCCCGTCTGAGTTTGGAAGATATCGAAACGATACTCGATCTGCTCAAAGGATTTCTACCATGAAACAAGCCAATCGCTCCCTCTCGTTGCGCGGCATGCGCCTGCTGTGGATGCTGGGCGCGGTCCTGTTGGCCGGATGGGCGGCGCTGCCTGCCCGGGCTGCCACCTCGGCGATCTCTCGCACGCTCGAGCCGGTGGTCGTCTCGAATGTCTTCTCCGGCACGCCGGTGGACGAGGTATTTGTCTACACCTACAGCGCCGGCGACGGCTGGAAGCAGATCGTTCACCAGGTGGACGAGCGCAATGCCGTTGGGGCCTATGTCGCCAGCGAAGACGGCGTGATGGATGCCAACGACGAGGTGGTCTTTATGTCGGGCGATCTGGGCAGTATGGCGACGCCAGCGACCTGGATCACCAAGACGGTGACCTCGGTGGACCCGACGACGATCTATGAGGTCGCCGTCACCAACCCCCTCAACCCCGCCGAGAAGGGCTATGCCTATCTCGTCCGCTCCAGTACGTTGGCGCCCGACGGCTCGCTCACGCCCTATATGCAGGGCTTTAATGAGGCCGACCAGGTGATCACGGCCCAGAACTATGTCATCGGCTGGGCCGAGGACTTTGGCGGGCTGGATTACCTGGCGCTCTTTGGCGGGCCGGATATTCTCGACCGCACCAAACTGCGCGCCGAGATCTCGGCCTTTGGCCAAACCCAAACGCTCACCGAGGATGCGATTGATACGCAAGACGTAAGCCTGGACAAAGCGGGGCCTGTGCGCGTCATTGTGCACGTGGTTCCGTCCGACCCGCGCTTGGAGAACGTGATCAGCACGACGACGCTGGCCTATGCCTCGTACATTGAAACCATCACGCGCATCGACGCCAGCGCCGTGCCTTCGGCGGCCACGCTCAAGAGCGTGCGTCTTTCCACCGACCTGCTGCCCAGCGCCTCCGGCGCGATCTATTACGACGAGAACACCGCCGCGGGGGTAACGATTGACGGCTCGCCGGACAATGTGGCTGCGACGCCCTTCGCCGATGGCTGGCGGCAGGTCAGCTTGGACAGCGGTACCACGGTGCAGGTCTTTTCGATCGAAGGCGATCTGCAGGCGGGCAAGCAGCACTTCTATCAGGACGACACCAGCCCCGACAATGACACGGGCGATGGCATGGCCTATGGCGATTCGGGCCTGCTGCTGACGAATCCGCAGGGCGGCGTCTTTGCGATCAACAGCGCCCAATATTTCCTGCCCAACAAGCAGGGCAATGTGGGCGCGGTCTGGTCTGGAAACTCCCAACAGCCGCTTGTGGTCGGCGTGGCCGATAAAGGCGACAAGGGCGATTTGACCGCGATCTATCTGCCGCTGCTACTCCAGCCCACGCCCGGCCAATAACCGGCCCGCGTAGCAAGCTGGAGAACGAGGAGACTGCATGGACGTCCCAAGCGCATCCTTGCCTGCACGACCCTATCCGGAGGCCGCGGACCGCGCCGCGGCCTCCGTCCCGCGCCTCTTGCCGTTGACCAAGGTACTCTATGGCGTGGGCGAGATCAGCAACTCGATCAAGACCTTCACCTTTGGCCTATTTCTACTCTTCTATTACACCTCGGTGCTGGGGCTGCCCGGCACGCTGGTCGGCGCGGCCACCTCGATCAGCCTGATCTGGGATGCGCTGCTCGACCCGTTGATCGGCCACGTCTCGGATCGCTTCCGCTCGCGCTACGGGCGGCGACACCCCTTTATGTTTGTGGGCGCGATCTTGATGGGCGTGAGCTTTTTTCTGATCTTCAACCCCCCGGCGGGGCTGGCGGGCGCGGCGCTTTTTGCCTGGCTGCTCGGCTCGAATATCCTGCTGCGCACCACCAACTCGCTCTTTATGGTCCCCTATCATGCCCTGGGCGCGGAGTTGAGCGAGGACTATTACGAGCGCACCTCGATCACGGGGGTGCGCGCCGCCTTTGCGCTGGGCGGCACGCTGATCGCCGCCGGCCTTTCCTTTGCCGTCTTCTTTCCGGAGACGACTCCCGGCGTCGACCCCAAGTTCAACAGCGCGGGCTATGGGCGCATGGCGCTGGTCTTTGGCGCGGCGATCATGGCGACGGGGCTGATCGCCACCTTGGCGACCTTGCGCGCACGCCTCCACGCTCCGGCGGGCGCGGAGTTCCCGGCCGCACTGACCAGCCGGGCCGGTTTCTGGCAGAACCTGCTGGTGGCGCTGCGCAACCGTACCTTTCTGGTGCTGACGCTCGCGTCGGCGCTCTTTTTCCTGGGCAGCGTCGTCAACGCCACGCTGGCCATCCACTATCTGACCTACTACGCGCGCATCGCCGACAGCAAGGCGTTGAGCCTGTTTCAGCTTTCGTTCTATGTCGGCGCGCTGATCGGCGTGGCCTTCTGGCTGCGCAACCTGCGCCGCTTTGCCAAACATCATCTGTTTATCGCCAATACGCTGCTGCTGGCCGTGCTGATGGGGATGGCCTATTTCCTGGTGGGGGAGGGCCGGCTCTTGGGCGTGGGCGACGTGCGGCCGTTGATCCTGGTCAACACCATCGGCGGCTTCTTCGCCAGCGCCCTCTGGATCGTGCCTGCCTCGATGGTGGCCGACGTCGCCGACGTGGACGAGCTGCTTACAGGCCGCCGCCGCGAAGGGGCTTTCTTTGGCATCCATTCGTTTTTTATGCAGGAGGGGGCCAGCCTGGCCGTGTTGGCGGCGGGCTTTCTGATCGACGTTTTTGCCCGTCTCGTTCCCGGCCAGATCGAGCAGAGCGCGCTCACGGTCGGCCGCATCGGCATGCTGTTTGGGCTGCTGCCCGCCGCGATCTACTGTGTCGCCGCCGCGCTGATGGCGCGCTACACGCTGACGCCGGCGCGGCTGCACGCCGTGCAGGATCAACTGCACCGGCAGCGCGCCGAAGGTCAGCGCGCCCGCGGCTAGAGCCAGCGGCCTAAAGAGTGGCTACATCGAGGAGATCATGGCCTTTGGCGGACTTGATGGCGCGTCGCGCCGCGGGTACACTAGAGCTACGTTTGCCAACGTCCGCAGCTTGTCACGGCGCTTGGGCAGCGGTCATACAGGTTTTGTGCCTTGAGGAAAGTATATGCGTCGCTGGTTGACCCTGATCCTGCTCCTGGCGCTGGCCGCCGGGGGATGGTACGGCTATCGCTATTGGCTCAACATGCGGCAAGCCGCCCAAGCCCTGCCCGCCTATGAGACGGTGGCGGTCACGCGCGGCACGATTGCCAGCACGGTCAGCGCCACGGGCAGCATTCAGCCCAATGCCGAGGTCGCGCTCTCGTTCCGCTCGCCGGGGCTGGTGACCCAGGTTGCGGTGAGCGCGGGGCAGACGGTGGCGCAGGGCGACATGCTGGCTTCGCTCGACACGACCGACCTGGTGCTGGCGCTGGCCCAGGCCAAGGTGACGCTGGAGATCAACGAGGCGCAGCTCGCCAAGGCCGAACAGCCCGCCACCCCTGAGGACATCGCCGCTGCCGAGGCCAATGTGCAGGTGGCCCAGGCCAATATCACCGGCGCACAGGCCGCGCTCGCCAGCGCCCAGGCCGCCTATGATAAGCTGGTGGCCGGGCCGACCGAGGAAGAGCGCACCGTCAACCGCGCCGAGGTCATGCAGGCCGAGGCCAATGTCAAGCGCGCCCAGCAGGCCTATGACCAGGTGCGCCATCTGCCCACCGTCGCCGCCACGCAGCAGGCCGCCGACCTGGAACGCGCCACCCAGGCGTTGGAGGTCGCCCAGGCCAAGGCCGCGCTCACCGAGCTGCCGCCCGACGGCGCGCAACTGGCCGCGGCGCGCAACCAGATCGCCCAAGCCGAGGTCGCCCTGGCCCAAGCCCAGGCCAGCCTGGTCACGGCCCAGAGCCAACTCTCCACCCTGCAGAGCGGCCCTGCCGCAGAAGACCTGGCCGTGCTGCGCGCTCAGGTGCGCCAGGCGCAGATCAACCAACTCCAGGCGGAAAACGCGCTGGCCAATACCCAGATCGTCGCCCCTTTTGCCGGGGTCGTCACCGCCGTCAACATCGACGAAGGCGCCTTCTCCAACGCCGCCGTGCCCGACATCGTTCTGACCGACCTGAGCAGCTTCTACATGGAGCTGCTGGTCGACGAGATCGACGTGCGCCAGATCGAGGTGGATCAGCCGGTCTCGATCCGGCTCGACGCCCTGCCCGACGCCGAGATGACCGGCCGCGTGACCAAGCTGGCGCGCACGGCCACCGACGTCAACGGCGTCAAGGTCTATGAGGGAGCGATTACGCTCGACCCCACCAGCGCGCCCCTGCGCGCCGGCATGAGCGCCACCGCCTTGATCACTACCGCCGATCTGGACAATGTGCTGCTGCTCCCCAACCGCTTTATCCAGATCGACCGCGAAAACGGCTCGGCGTTTGTCTATAGGCTGGTCGACGGCGAACCGGTGCGCCAGACGGTGGACCTGGGCGTGCGCAACGAGGCGGTGACCGAGATCGTGGACGGTCTGGCCGCCGACGACACGGTGGCGCTGGTGACGCAGAGCAGCCAGGAAGAGCTGCGCGGCACG
>QEUY01001053.1 GCA_003577365.1 Chloroflexota bacterium
CCACAGACTCGGGCGACGTCGGGGCTCCGCCCGAGGCCACTGATGGGCCTCTGCCAGGAGCTGGCTGACCGTGCGGCGGTCCGGAGATGGGGCCGCTCACCGAAGCGCGGCCCGGCATCGTAGTAAAAACGCCGCGATGGCGCGTCGGACGACGCGGCGGTTCCGGAAACGGGATCGCATACGACTAAGGAAGGTTGCGCCGCCCGGCGTGCCATCCCCCTCATTCATTAGAAAATGAGGGAAGCTTGTCCCCGCGAAGCTTGTCCCCGCTGTCGCGCTAGCAGATGCACAGATCGTGGGTGCGACGCAATGACTCGATCCTTTGATTTGGGCTTTCCCGGCGGCGAGTTGCTGTGATTCTGGCTTGGTCGGTTCGGGGATGGTCGTCTCGATAAAGGGGGGCGGCCCTGCTCGAAGGAATGGTCACGCGCGCCAGCTCGTGCTTGCGGCGAGCGGCGGATGGTGATCGGGCCAAGATAGTCCGATATGGCCGATTTCTCGCCAATAAGAACGTGAGCTTGGAGGCGCTGCTCAGAGGCTGGGGCGAACAAACGGCGGTCGCCGCAGCTGGCCGGCACGTGCTGGCGATCCAGGATACAAGCGAGATCAATTTTAGAACCAAGCCCGAGCGTCGGCGCGGACTGGGTGAGATCGGCAAGGGGACCGGCCACGGCCTGCTGTTGCATGCGATGGCCGCCGTGGATGCCGACAGTGACGCATGTCTGGGTCTGGTTGCCGGGAAGATTTGGACGCGCCAAGGCCGCGTAACGGTGCCACACGACAAGCGGCCGCTGGATCAGAAGGAATCGGAGCGTTGGGTCAGCACCGCCAATCGAGCCAGGCAGGTGCTGTCTGCGGCCGCGATGGTCACAGTGATCGACGACCGCGAGGGCGACATCTATGCCAAATGGGCGAGCGTATCGGCCTCAAACTTCCATCTGCTGACACGGAGCATGCATGATCGTGTGCTGGCGGGCGGTGCAAGCATGTATGTGACCGCGACCAGCTGGCCGATTGTCGACACCGCGGACATCAAGGTTGTGGCGCGCGCCGATCGGCCGGCCCGGCGGGCCAATCTCGTGCTGCGTTTTGGCCGGGTCACCCTCAAAAGACCGCAGACTGCGTCACCCAGCCTATCCAAAACCGTCGAACTGACTTTGGTCGAGGTTGCTGAAGTCGACCCGCCAACTGGCGTCGAGCCGCTCCACTGGTATCTGCTGACGACCCATGACGTGAGCGATGTCGCTGCCGCCTGGCGGATCGTCAACTGGTACAAGAAGCGCTGGACGATCGAGCAACTGTTCCGCCTGATCAAAAGTCAGGGCCTCCAACTCGAAGACAGCCGGATCGAAACCGCCGACCGACTGCTCAAGTTCACCGCGATTGCCGCCAAAGCTGCCGTCATGATCTTGCAGCTCGTGCAGGCGCGCGATGGACGCAGTGCCGAGCCCGCCAGCAACGTGTTCGATCAAGAACAGATCAAACTCCTTGCCGCGCTTGCAACCAAGTATGCCGGCAGGACCCAGCTCCAAAGCAACCCACATCCCCCGCAAAGCCTGGCCTGGGCTTCATGGATCATCGCTCGCCTCGGCGGGTGGGACGGCTACCCTCGCACCAAACCGGGTCCCATCACCATGAGGCATGGCCTCCAATACTTCCTGGGAGTAGCCTCGGCGTGGCAAACCCTCAAAGATGTGTGAATCAGCTAGCGC
>QEUY01000049.1 GCA_003577365.1 Chloroflexota bacterium
TCTATGACTACGCCGCCAAATATCTCGACGACACCAGCCGCCTGCTGATCCCGGCGGAGCTGGACGCCGGCCAGACGGCCCGGGTGCGCGCTATGGCCGTGCGCGCCTTCCGCGCCGTGGAGGGAAGCGGCTTGGCGCGCGTCGACTTTTTGCTCGACGGCCGGCGCGGCGACATCTATCTCAACGAGATCAATACCATGCCCGGCTTCACGCGCATCAGCATGTATCCCAAGCTGTGGGAGGCCAGCGGCATCGCCTATCCTGATCTGGTAGACCGGCTGGTGCAGCTTGCGCTGGAACGCTATGACGACCAGCAGCAGAACAAAACCTCACGTGAGTAGCGGACGCAAGTAGGGAGCGCGAGTAGAGGGCCGGTGAAAGCAGCATGACAGCATGAGCACAAAGCCGTCGGGCGCACGCACACAGTCATCACGCAGCCATGCCGCGCACGGCACGCCGCGCCCCCCATCGCACGGCACGCGCAGCGGCGTTCAAGCCCCCCGCCCCTATCGCCAAGCGCGGCGCAAACGCGCCGTAGCACAGCAGATGCGCCGTGTCGAGTCGGCGCTGGCCGGGCTGCCGGGCCATCTCTGGGTCAACCCCGCTACTCGCGCCCTGGGGCGTGTGACCGGGTCGGGCTGGCACACCAGCAAGCTGCTCAGCATCTTGCTCCTGGCCGGGGCCGTCTACGGGCTGGGCATGGTCCACACGCAGGATGCGTGGTTTGTCTATGCCGAAGATGTGACCTTCGTCAACTTGGTCCATCTGCAGGCCGGCGACCTCTACGCCGCGGGCCAGGTCGAGGGCATGAACATCTTTTGGCTGCAGCCCCAAGCGTTGCGCCGCAACCTGCTGCAAAACAACTGGATCGAAGATGTGCGCATCCAGGTGGGGCTGCCCGCGTCCGTCATGGTGGAAGTGCAGGAGATGAAGCCGGTGGCGCTGTGGGTCACCAACAACCAGACCTATTGGCTGGCAAGCAACGGTGCGACCCTGCCGGTCGTGGGCGAAGCCGACCCCAGCCTGCCCCAGGTGATCGACAGCCTGATGGAAGCGCGCGATATCACCGTGCAAGACCGCTTGGCGATCGACCCCCAGGTCTTGAAGAGCGCCTTGGCGCTGGTGGAGGCGCTGCCGGAGCTTGAGGGCAAAGTCCGTTACAATCGCACCGTGGGTTTGAATTTTCCTTTGCCAAAACCGCCGGTTTGGGTATACTGGGGTGACGGTTTCCACATGGACGAAAAGCTGGTCAATTTGGCCGCCCTGCGCGATATGCTGCGCACAAGCGAAACGCCGGCACAGATCGCGGACATCCGTCTGGTCGACCGGCCCTATGTGCGTTAAACCCACTGGGGGGAAAAGATGCACACGAAAGCTACGCGCTCGGCGCATGCACTGAAACGATGCACCCGGCCCTGCGCCGCCAGGATCCCCGCTCGAGGTGGGCGGCAGCGCAGAGTTCACGAAGCAAATTGAAATCGGGAGTTCGCTTAACAGGGCAGACATGGAAGAGTTTATTTCGGCGATTGATATTGGGACCACCAAGGTCTGTGCGCTCATGGCAGGGGTCACCCACGACAGCCTGGGCAACCTGGCGCTGCGCATCTTGGGTGAAGGCCAGGCCCCCAGCCAGGGTATACGGCGCGGGGTGGTGATCAACGTGAGCGAGGCGATCGCGTGCATCAGCGAAGCGGTGGAAAAGTGTGAGCAAGATGCCGGCATGAACATCACCAGCGCCTATATCGGCATCGCCGGCAGCCACATCAACACCCTCAACAGCAAGGGCGTCAGCCCGGTCGAACCGCGCAGCGGCGTCACCATGCACGATATGCAGCGCGCCCTGGAGGGGGCACGCGCCGTCGCCCTGCCTCAAAACCAGGAAGTGATCCACACCATCGCCCGGCAGTGGACGGTGGACGGCCAAAGCGACGTGCAGCACCCGCTGGGTATGAGCGCCTACCGGCTTGAAGTCGACGCCCATATTGTGACAGGCAGCAGCACGGCGATCCACAACATTGCCCAGTGTGTGCGCGCCCACGACATCGAGATCGACGAACTGGTGTTGGAACCGCTGGCCGCCAACGAAGCCGTGCTGCGCCCGGAAGAGCGGCGCATGGGGGTCGCCGTGGTGGACATGGGCGGCGGCACGACCGACATCGCCATCTTCGAAGACGACGGGCTGTGCCATACGGTGATCCTGGACATGGGCGGCAACCATTTCAGCAACGATGTCGCCGTGGGGCTGCACGCGCCCTTTGAAACTGCCGAAGAGCTGAAGCTGCGCTATGGCAGCGTCATGCCCGACAGCGTGCCGGAAGACGACAAAGTCTGGGCCTCGGTCTTTGGCGAAAAATCGGAGCGCAGCTTCAGCCGCCGTTTTATCTGCGAAATCCTGGCCGACCGCGCCGAAGAGATGTTCGAGATCATCGGCGGCAAGCTGGACGAGAGCGGCTATTTTGACAAACTGCCTGCAGGCGTGGTCCTGACCGGCGGCTCCAGCCAGCTTCCCGGCCTCACCGAGATGGGGCGCAGCATCTTGGGCATGCCCGTGCGCGTGGGCGCGCCCAGCACCCGCCTGCCCATCACAGGGCTGAGCCGTAACCTGCAAAGCCCGGCCTACGCCACCAGCATTGGGCTGCTGCTCTGGGCGCTGCATGAGGATGCGCGCAAGATCCGCCGCCAGTATGCCGCTGAATCCAGCCAGCCCAACTGGGGTTCACAGTTGATGCGCTGGCTCAAAAACCTGTTGCCGGGTTAGGCGATCACCATTACAATAGCGGCTACAACAGCGGCTACAACAGCGGCGCCGCGCCGGCTGATGCGCCGGCCTCGCAGTTGAGTGTCTGCGCTCCAGCCATGGCGTCTCTTCGCAATCATGCGTATGGATACAGTTGATCGATATTTTCTCCTGTGGTTTTTGTTCTGTGACGGATTTTTGTTCTGACGTTCGCTTGGAAGACAGTTGGTTTGACATGTGCTCGCCGGCGCATGCGGAAGCGCCGGCAGTTCGGTATCGGGGAGTGTGCATCACCACTGTTCATCGTCTCTTATCTTGCGGTGATGCCCGCTCGCTTAGCTTGTCAAAGGATGGGGTGGGTTATGGACTCGTTTAGACGGGATGGCGGTCAATTGCCAGACAAGGAGCAGAACATGCCGCGCAACAATTCTCAGCCGCAGTTTGTGGAGAACTTTGCCAAGATCAAGGTAGTCGGAGTGGGCGGCGGCGGGCAGAATGCGGTCAACCGCATGATCGAAGAGGGCATTCAGGGCGTCGAGTTTATCGCGGTCAACACCGATGCGCAAGCCCTCATGCTCTCCAACGCGCCCTTGCGGCTGCGCATTGGCGACAAACTGACCAAGGGGCTTGGCTCCGGCGGCAACCCGGAGATCGGCCAGCGTGCGGCCGAGGAAAGTCGCGAAGAGATCAAAGAGGTGTTGGAAGGGGCCGACATGATCTTCGTGACGGCAGGCATGGGCGGCGGCACCGGCTCGGGTGCGTCGCCGGTGATCGCAGGCATCGCCCGCGAACTCGACGCCCTGACGATCGGCGTGGTCACCCGCCCCTTCACCTTTGAAGGGGCGCAGCGGCGGCGCTCCGCCGAAAACGCCACCGAGCAGTTGCGCAAGAATGTCGATACCCTGATCGCCATTCCCAACGACCGGCTGCTGCAGATCGTGGACAAAAAGGTGGGCATCAACCAGGCCTTTGCCACCGCCGACGACGTGCTGCGCCAAGGCATCCAGGGCATCAGCGAATTGATCACCATCCCTGGCCTGATCAACCTGGACTTTGCCGACGTACGCTCGGTCATGCTCGAAGGCGGCGCGGCGCTCATGGCCATCGGTAAGGGCAGCGGCGAAAACCGCGCCAAGGACGCGGCGCAGCAGGCGATCCACAGCGCCCTGCTCGACGTCTCGATCGACGGCGCGCGCTCAATCCTCTTTAACATCAAGGGTGGCAACGATATGAGCCTGTTCGAGGTGAACGAAGCGGCGGAGATCATCCGCGCCAGCGCCCACCCCGAATGCAACATCATCTTCGGCGCGGTCGTGGACCCGACCATGAAGGAGGAGATCAACCTGACCGTCATCGCCACCGGCTTCGACCGCCACGATGTGCCCGACGTGCTGGATTTTGGCAAGCGCGCCTATGACCAGCAGCGCCCCGGCCAGCCGCGCCAGGAGCCGCAGCGCTCGCCCTCGTCTGACTATAAGGTACGCACCTTCGAACGGGACGACCTGGACATCCCGTCTTTCCTGCGCCGCTCGCGCTCCAACGGACGCTGAGCCAGCCTTTCTGTGCCAATTGAATGCCGCCACAGCCCTACTTCCCGCGGGGCTGTGGCGGCGGCGCGGGCGCAGCGTTTTTTTCGCCGCATGTGTCAGCCGTGCAGCGCGATCTGCCACCTTAAAATTTCGCGCCCGCGCCGTCTTCCTCTAGGAACCCCTCCCCAGAACACGTGTTTTGCATTTGCATCGCCTCCACAGCTATGCTATACTGCGGGGCGGCAACAGCCTATATGTAGTGTCCTACTTTTACAATAACACAATATGTAGAGTTAACCAGGAAGATTTTATGCGCTGTCCCCACTGCGGCTATGCGCACCACAAGGTGATCGACACGCGCGAAACGGGCGAAGGCATCCGCCGCCGGCGACGCTGCGAACGCTGCGACCAGCGCTTCACCACCTATGAATATGTGGCCGCCAGCCTGCTGGTGGTCAAGAGCGATGGCCGCCGCGAGGCCTACGACCGGCAAAAGCTGCTGGCCGGCATCCAGATTGCGGCGACCAAGCGGCCCATCAGCGGCGACGCCATCGAAGAGATGGTCACCCAGATCGAAGATGCGCTGCACAGCCTGGGGCGTTCGGAGGTGCCGAGCAGCATGATCGGCAACCTCGTCCTAGATCACCTTGCCCGGCTCGACCAAGTCGCCTATATCCGCTTTGCCAGCGTCTATCTGGAGATGAACGACCTCGACGAGCTGCGCGGCGAGATCGACCGGCTGATGGGGCGTTAGGCGCGCGGCAGGCGCCCGGCTCTAAGCAAAGACAGGGCAGGATCGGCTGTGGCCGCCTGCTCGTCTTTTTTGACTCAGACCCCCAATTGTATCCCGATGCCCGTGTCTGAGAGCGCAATTTTACGTCGATCCATCTAGCCGTACGTGTCCCTTTGGATTTCTTGAAGAGCAGAAAAGACCACAGTGCCGCGTGAGCGCGCCGTCTCGTGCCTCACTTGCCGCCCAGAAGGAGTCATCATGGAAGTACAATCCGCCCAGTCGACCGAGGTTGTCCCTAGGAACGCGCACGGCGCGTCGACCGTGATCGAAAATGTGGCGGGGGAGCGCGTGGCGCTCGTCCCGCCCGACTATGTGGACGAGAGCAAGATCGCCCTGACCGAGAACAGCCGCAAGGTATTGGAACGGCGCTATCTGCGCCGCGACCTCAACGGCAGCCTTTTGGAGACGCCGGCGGGCATGTTCTACCGCGTGGCCTATCACGTCGCCCAGGTAGAAAATGAGCACGGCGGGGATGCCGAGGCCGCCGCGCGCACTTTCTATGACCTCCTGTCGCAATACCGCTTTTTCCCCAACAGCCCCACCTTCACCGGTGCGGGCACGCCCTTGGGCCAGTTAGCGGCCTGTTTTGTGCTGCCCATCGAAGACGACATGGGCAAATCGAGCGACGGCATCTTCAGCACGCTGCGCGTCGCCGCCTTGATCCAGCAGACGGGGGGCGGCAACGGCTTTTCGTTCAGCCGGCTGCGCCCCAAGGGCGATGTTGTGCATACCTCGGCGGGCCGCGCCACCGGGCCGGTCGGTTTTCTGCGCGTCTATGACCAGGCCTTTGGCGAGATCGCACAGGGCGGAACCCGTCGTGGCGCTAATATGGGCGTGCTGCGCGTCGACCACCCCGACATCGAGGAATTTATTGAATGCAAGGCCAAAGAGGGTGCAATCGCCAACTTCAACATCTCGGTGGCGATCACGGATGAGTTTATGCAGGCCGTCAAAGACGATGCCGACTTTGAACTGCGCAACCCGCGCAACGGCGCGGTGCAAAAGATCGTGCGTGCCCGCGACCTCTTTGCCAAGATTATCCGCTATGCCCATCACAACGGCGAGCCGGGCGCGCTCTTTATCGACGCCGCCAACCGCAGCAACCCCGTGCCGCACCTGTACGATCTGGAAGCCACGAACCCCTGTGTTACCGGCGAGACGTTGGTGGCTACGCCGAGCGGATGGCGACGCGCGGACTCGATCCAAGTTGGCGATGCAATCTGTACGGTCCTTGGCACAGGGCATGTAGCCGAGGTCGAAGTCAACCACCATGTCCCCGTGTACGATGTATATCTGTCGGATGGAGGTGTTGTACGCGCTACAGCGGCCCACCAATTCCATGTGCGTGACTCGCGCACGAAATTCTTTGAGTCGCGCCGTCTCGACGAACTCGAACCGGGGGACTGGGTACGCGTCTATGCGAGCACAGTGCCAAATAATCCTGTGCCCCCGACCTCGGCCAACCTGACAGATCGAGAGCATGGCTTCCTTGTAGGCGCCTTGGTGGGCGACGGCCGCTATACCCCCACCGGTCTTTCAAGAAAGGTGGTGCGGATCAGCAGCCACGCCGGCGAGACGGAATGGAACGCTCTGCTTGAGGCCGCTTTCGCCAAAGTGGGCGCAATGGCAATGAGCACCTACGTCAACGAAGGCAGCCGCTCCATGATGATGGACCCAAAGCCAGGACGCGTCATCACAGAGTGGGTGCGCTCGCTTCCCCTAGAGCCTGCCCACGCGCCGGAGAAGCGCCTGCCCGAAGCCTATATCAACAGCAATCGTGAGTTCCTGACAGGCCTCCTCGACGGTTTGTTCTCAACCGACGGCAGTGTGGATCTACAGAGCAATCATCCTCTGCTGCGTTTCCATACCGCCAGCATCGAGTTGGCGCGCCAGGTTCGCCGCATCCTGTTGATGTTTGGTGTACACGCTCGCATCTCAACCTCTATACGGCAGCGCCACGACATCGATGGGCGTGTGATCCGCAATGACTGCCCCAAGTATGACGTGACGATTTCAGGCGCAAGCTTGGGCAAAATGTTCGAGCAAGTGCGTCTGTCGCACCCTGACAAAATGCGGCGGCTGGAGGAAGCAGCCCTGCGTTCGAACTTCACCGGCGGAAATTGGGCGGCCAAGATTCTGAAGATTGAGCCTGCCGGCCTGGCGACTGTATACGATCTGTACGAACCGCGCAGCGACAGTTGGATTACTGAAGGGTACGTCTCCAGGGGATGCGGCGAGCAGTGGTTAGGGCCTTACGAAAACTGCTGCCTCGGCTCGATCAACCTGGGCGAGCATGTAACCCACGACGCCGCCGGCCAGCCGGTGGTGGACTGGGATCTGCTGCGCCGCTCGGTCTATGAAAGCACCCACTTCCTCGACAACGTGGTCAGCGCCAATGCCTATGTGCCCGCCGTGCCCGAAGTCGCCGCCGCCGCCTATCGCGCCCGGCGTATCGGGCTGGGCATCATGGGGCTGGGCGACATGATGTACAAACTCGGCATCCGCTATGGCAGCGCCGAAGGCCAGGAGTTCGCCGGGCAGATCATGGAGTTTGTGCGCTATCACTGCATGGAGAAAAGCATCGACCTGGCAAGCCGGCGCGGCCCCTTCCTGGCCTACGAAGGCAGCATCTATGACCCCAAGCAGCCCGGCGGCATGAAGTGGCAGCCGCCCACCCCGCTCTTCCCCTTCACGCGCGATTGGGGCCGCCCGGCGCTCGACTGGAACGCCATCGTGCAGGGCATCCACGCGCACGGCATCCGCAACGCTGCCCAGACGACCGTTGCCCCAACCGGCACGATCGCCACCGTCTGCGGCTGCGAAGGCTATGGCTGCGAGCCGGTCTTTGCCCTGGGCTATATCCGCCACTTCAAAGATGGCGACAAGAACGTCGAGTTGGTCTACACCAGCCCGCTCTTCGAGCAGGCGCTCAACGCCACCGCGCTGAGCGAGGCGCGCAAGACGGCCATCAAGCAGCACGTCGCCACCGTGGGCAGTTGTCAAGACGTGGATGACCTGCCCGCCGCTCTGCGCCACACCTATGTTGTCAGCAGTGACATCAGCGCCGAAGAGCATGTCTACATGCAGGCTGCGATCCAGTCCTTTGTCGACAACAGCATCAGCAAGTGCGTCACCGGCGACACCTTGTTGCTGACCGCCAATGGGCTAATCCCCATCGATCAAGTTGCGGAGATGCGTCTGCCCGACCAGTTTAGCCCACTCGAGATGGACATTATCAGCCCTGAGGGTGTTGAGACAGCACGCCAATTCTACTATGGCGGCTACCGCGAGACGCGGAAAGTGGCGCTCGATTACGGCTTCGAAATTGAAGGGACGGGTAACCATCGCATCCAGGTCTTGGCCGCAGACGGCTCGGTGCAGTTCCGCCGCCTAGACCAACTCACGCTAGGTGAGACGGTGGTTGTCTATGCCAACCAGCAGGTTTTTGGAGCAGCCGGACAATCGCTCCCCCTCTATCATGGAGAGTTCCAAACCAACAGTAAGTTGGTTCAGTTCCCCCCTAGAATGACTGAGGATCTGGCCTTCTTCCTGGGTTGCCTCACTGCTGAGGGCGCAATCACGGCAAATGGGGTCAATATTTGTAACAACGATCCCGCGCTGCTGGCTCGGCTAGACGACATCTGCCAACAGACATTCGGGCTGCGCGGCGTCATCTCTGCCGACAAGCGCAACCATGTGCATTATTTGCAGGTGAATTCGCGTCCGTTACGCAATTGGCTGCTGGCCGACCTCGGACTCGGAGCAGGGGCCGAAAACAAGATCATTCCGCTCTGCATTCTACGCGCAGCCAAAGCTGAGATCGCCGCATTTCTGCGCGGCCTATGCCTGGACAGCTATATGACTCTAGACGGCAAGCTATTCGGCATTACGCTGGCTAGCCGTAAGCTGATCCGCCAACTGCAAACCGTGCTGCTGAATATGGGAATTGTCGCCACGGTCCGCCAGACTGCCGAACGAGCCTGGAATCTTACGATCCAAGGGGGCGACCTGGAGACGCTTGCCAATCAGGTGCGCTTTGTCGAGGCCTGGAAGAACGAACGCTTGGCCAAACGTAACGCCAGCCGTCTGCAGCGATTCCGCAATTATAGCCGCTTGCTGCCTGTTGATGTCAGCCAGGCGCTCCACTCGATGTACATACAGTCTGAGTACAGTCTGCGCAGTCTCTATCAAACTGCTGAGGGTCGGCAAGCACAGGAATATCAACGGGTACGTGTAAATCTGCGTGCGGGTCATCGTCTGGAACGGACGGACGCCACCAAATTGTACACGCACTTGCACCAAGACGCAGTCGAGCCGTATGCAGATAGATTCTTTAGCCACGATGACCCGCGCAAAGTATATGTTCAGGTGAAGGGTCTAGAGATAGGATATGCCGAGGTCTATGATATCAACGTGCCCGGCTCGCACAGCTTCATTGCCAACGGAATTGGCAATCACAACACATGTAACTTCCCCGAAGGCGCGACGGAGGAAGACGTCGCCAAGGCGTATCTGCTGGCTTGGGAACTCGGCTGCAAGGGGTTGACCGTCTATGTAACCGGCAGCCGCCAGGAGGTGGTGCTGGAGACCAAGGCCACCAGGGAGAAGAAGGGCGAGGAAGCGGCCACGCCGGCAGCCGCCCACGACGACACGCCCCGCGGCGGCGACACCGCGTATGCCAACGGCACAGGCAGCCACGAAGCGGCGCGCAAGAGCGCCGCGCCCGCGCCGGCCAACGGCGACGTCAAGCCGGCCATGACCAAACGCCCGCGCCCGCTGCTGCTGCGGGGCAGCACCTATCGCAAGGAAACCCCGCTGGGCACCGCCTATATCACCGTCAACAGCGACGAACGCGGCGAGCCGTTCGAGGTCTTTCTCAACGTGGGCAAGGCAGGGAGCGATGTCAGCGCCGTCAGCGAGGCGATTGGCCGTTTGATCAGCCTCGTCTTGCGCATGCCCGCCAGCCTGCCGCCCAGCGAACGGCTGCGCTGGGTCATGGACGAAATGGCGGGGATCGGCGGCGGGCGACCCTTGGGCTTTGGGGCCAAACGGGTACGCAGTCTGCCCGACGGCATCGCCCAAGTGCTAGCCGACTACTTGAGCGACCTGCCGCCGGCGCGCGAGGAACTGCCGGCGGAGCAGTTGGCGCTGCCCATCGCCCAACGGCCCATCGGCGATATCTGCCCCGAATGTGGCGAAGCGGCCTTCCTCAACGTCGAGGGCTGCCGCAAGTGCGCCGTCTGCGGCTACAGCGAGTGCTAGGGCTGCCGAGGTAATCTCTCACCGGCGACCGGTGTCTTTGAGGACCCGGTCGCCGGTGAGATCTACCCGCCTTACTCAAGCAAACGCCCGCGCTTGTACAGAGATCAGCGCATAGTCCTTCCATAGCCGCATCTATGCCCCGACTTGCTACGCGCGCCATCCGGTTGAGAGGTTGATAATCGGTCTAGGTTCGATCGCGTGTTATCGTGTTACAATGAAAAGGTCTCTATCTTGAGACCAAGCCATCTTCTCATCGTGCGCGCACACACCACGCTAGACAACAGAGCGACCTCCAATGCAGACCCGCACCGACCCCGTCGCCATCGCACGCTCAGGGGAACGACCAAACACCGCACCACCGCACACCATCGCAGCCGCTTCCACACAAAGCATTCCTACCCTATCTCCAGACCGCCCGGCGCTGGCGTCGCGCCTGGATAGGGTTGCCCGCATCCCGCGCGAACTGAAGCTATTCATCGGCGCCTCGCTCGCCCTGGGCGTGGCGTACAGCATGTTTGATGCCACATTTAACAACTTCCTGGAC
>QEUY01000050.1 GCA_003577365.1 Chloroflexota bacterium
TTTCGCAGAGCACATGCTTACCCGCCTGCAGGGCGAGAATGCTCCATTCGCCGTGCAGGCTGTTGGGCAGCGGGTTATAGATGGCGTCGACCTCGGGGTCGGCGATCAGCGCGGCATAGTCGAGATGGACACGGGCGATGCCATGGCGCTGGGCGAAAGCGCGGGCGCGCGCCGGGTCACGGGCGGCGACCGCCGCGACCTGCGCGCCCGGCACGCGGCGCGCAGGGTGGATGAGTGCGTTGGGCGCAATGCGCGCCGCACCCAAGATGCCAAAACGCAGCGGCGTGGAGGCCGAACGGCCAGCCGGTACGGTCATCGGCGCACGCGCTCAGCCGTCCAGCACGCCGGGCATCAGGCCCAAGGGCAGGGGCGCGGGCCGGTCACAGCGGCTGGTGAGCGTTACATGGCGGTCTTCGGCAGAGGCCACATGGATGGCTTCCATGATCTCGAGGACATGAAAGGCGAGGTCACCGCTGGCGCGGTGGGCGCGCCCGCTGCGCAGGGCATAGGCCATGTCGGCCACGCCCAGCCCGCGGCTGTTGGCCGTGTAGTGGAAGGGGATGGGGATCTCCTGCCATTCGCTGCTGCCGGCACGGCGCAGGCGTACCGGCCCGCCAAAGGTGTTGGGGTCGGGTACGCTCAGCGTGCCGTGCGTGCCGTAAATCTCGATGCGCGGCAGTTCGGCGGCCCAGACGTCAAAGGTGGTGATGATGGTGGCAATGGGGCCGGAGGCAAAGTCGAGCAGGCCGACGACATGGGTCGGGACTTCGACGTCGATGGTCTGGCCGTATTTGGGCTGGCTGGTGATGATGCGCTGCGGGAAGGTGATGCGGGTGGCCCCGGTGACGCGGCGCACCGGCCCCAGCAGGGCCACGAGCGCGGTCAGGTAGTAAGGCCCCATGTCGAACATAGGGCCGCCCCCCTGTTGGTAGTAGAACTCTGGGCTGGGATGCCAGCTTTCGTGGCCGTGGGACATCATAAAGGCGGTGGCCGCCACCGGCTCGCCGATCCAGCCGTCGTCGATCAGCTTGCGACAGGTCTGGAGACCGCCCCCCAGGAAAGTGTCGGGGGCGCAGCCGGCGCGCACCTGGCGGGCGCGGGCGGCGTCGAGCAGGGCGCAGCCATCGGCGGTGTTGAGGGCCAGGGGTTTTTCGCTGTAGACCGATTTGCCATGGGCGATGGCGGCTTGAGCGACGGCGGCGTGCGCTGCCGGAATGGTCAGGTTGACGACGATCTCGATCGCCGGGTCGGCGAGGAGTTCGTCTACTTCCAGAGCGCGGATGTTAAATTCGGCGGCCTTAGCCTCGGAGCGGCTGCGTTCTAGGTCGGCGCAGGCCGTGATCTCGAGGATAGGGAAGGTCTGAGGCGATTTGAGATAGATCGTGCTGATGTTGCCGCAGCCGATAATGCCGACTTTGGTCATGGTTGCCTCATTTCGGCGACGTTGCTGTGATGAAGGATGGGTAGATGAGAATACACCACTACGATAGGCTACTACCTGGCAATATGCTACTGCTTGGCGGCTTCGGCGGGTTCGACATCCAGTTCGGCGTTGAACTCGGCAGCCGTCACGATGTTGCCGTCGCGCAGGTGCAGCACCTGGTCGACATATTCGTCGACCAGGCTGTCGTGGGTCGCCATCAACATGGTGACGTTTTGCTCGCGCACGATGGTCTGAAAGAGCTTGAGCATTTCGCGGCCGGTCTTGCTGTCCAACTCGCCGGTCGGCTCGTCGGCCAAGATCAGGCGGGGGTGATTGGCGAGGGCGCGGGCCACGGCGACGCGCTGCTGCTGGCCGCCCGACATCTCATAGGGCCGGTGGTCGGCCCACTTGCCGATGCCGACCATCTCCAGACATTCCATGGTGCGTTTGTGACGATCTGCCGGGCGCATGCCGATCATGCGCAGCATCAGCTCGACATTTTCATAGGCCGACAGGGCCGGCAGCAGACCGAGCGACTGGAAGATAAAACCCACCTGGTGACGCCGCCACTTGGTGAGTTTGCTTTCGTTCCAGTTGGCGATCTCCTCGCCAAAGACGCGGATATGCCCCTTGGTGGGTTTATCCAGCCCGCCCAAGCAGTTGAGCAGGGTTGTCTTGCCGCTGCCGGAGCGCCCTTTGAGCGCCAGATATTCGCCCTGGCCGATGGAGAGGTTGACGCCGCGCAGCGCCGGGATCTCCAGGTCACCGAGGCGGTAGATACGCCACAGGTCCTCGGTCTCGACGATCGGGGCGGAGGTCACGCGGGCCGCGCCCGCGACCGGAGTGGGGGATGCGCCGGAGGCCGCGCCATGCGTGTTGGCGTTATGGCCGTTGGCCGCGCCTGCGCCGTTGCCGGTGGCTGTGTTGCCGTTACGAAAAGTCAACTCTCTTCTCCTTCGTTCTCCGGCGGCGTGGGCCGCGCTGGTGCGGCATGGGGTGCTGCTTTCTGGGATGCAGCTTTCCTAGTCAGAGTTCTTGCGCCCGAAGCGTCCAAAGAAGCCCTTTTTCCCTTGGCGTTTGGTTGTGAGCGCGCCGGTATGCTCCAAGCGGGGCATGATTTTGCCGCTGCCGTCGTCTTCGACCTTGACTTGCTCGGTGCGGACGTTTTCGGTCGGGCGGATCAGGATGCCCGCGTCGGTGATCTCCAGTTGGGCGCGCCCCTTGATGTTGAACTGCTCCAGATATTCCTGGGGAACATGGATGCGGCCGGCGCGGTCGAGCACGACCAGTTCGGCGTAATGTTCCTGCGCTTCGTCGTGATGGTCGCTGACGGGCATGCCGTTGGCGCCGGGGAGCGCCTGGCGAATGGTTTCGCTGGCTAACATGCCGTCGCGAATGGCGACGACGCGGTCGACATGGCGGGCGATGCCAGGGTCATGGCTGACGATCAAGGTGGTGATGCCCAGGTCGCGCGTGAGTGTCTGAAAGGTGCGGTAGATGGTCTTGGCGGTGGCCGAGTCCACTTCGCCGGTCGGCTCGTCGGCCAGGAGCAGCGTGGGGCTGTTGGCCAACGCCACGGCGATGGCGACACGCTGCTGTTCACCGCCGGAGAGTTCGGGCAGGTGGTGGTATTTGCGCTGCGACAGGCCGACGATGTCGAGCAGCTCTTCGGCGCGGTGGTGTTTGGTTTTGCCGGTGATGCCGTTGAGCGTCATGGGCAGCATGACGTTGCGGATGGCGTTGAGATAGGGCACCAGGTTGCGGGTGCTCTGCTGCCAGACAAAGCCGACCTTTTCGCGGCGATACTTGTTGAGCTGGCGGTCGGGCATCTTGAGCAGGTCATGGCCGTCGACGCGCACACGGCCTGCGGTGGGCCGGTCCAGCCCGCCCAGGATGTTCATCAGCGTCGATTTGCCGCTGCCGCTTGAGCCGATGATCCCCACCAACTCGCCTTTTTCGACGGTGAAATGCAGCCCTTGCAGCGCCACCATTTCGAGGCCCGCGACTTGAAAGATTTTGACCAGACCTTCGCAGAGAATAAAGGGTTCGGACATGGACAGAGCCTCCGTTAGAGCGTCTCGCCAAGCTTGATGGCCTGGAAAATCTTCATGCGCAGCAGCAGCGCGGCCAGCACGGCCAGCGCCACCACGAAGAGCATGCCGAAGAGCAGATAGATGCGGAATATGGCGGGCCAGGCGATCTCGACCAAGAAGGGTGGGGTCATGGCCTGCGGCGTATTGCCCACCTGCAGGTAGGGGATATAGATGTCGCTCACCAGCGCCCCCAGGACTGTGCCTGTGCCCAGGCCGAGCAGGATCACAAAGGCCAACTCCCACGCCAGGAAGGTGGTCATCTGCGCCGGCGACAGCCCAATGGCACGCAGGGTGCCAAGTTCGATAAAGCGCCGCCGGAACGAAAAGAGCGCGTAGAGAAAGAAGCCCAGGACGGTCAAGAGCGCGGCGGCCAAAAAGCCCACCGAAAGAACGCCGAACAGCCCTTGGCGTTCGGGCTTGATCTGTTCGGCGGCGATACGCTCGCGGGCGGAGCGGTGGTCCAACACGGTGATGTCATAAGCGCGCAGGTCGGAGGTCACCTGTTTGAGGTCGGCGTTCGGCGTCGTCTTGACAAGCACGTTGTAGGGAACCTCGCCCCCGGCCATCTCGAAGAAATAGTCGAGGTTGCCCACCATCAGGGGGGCCGCTTCTTCTTCGTTCGGATACCACATGGGGAAATACTCGAACTCGCCGACGACCAGCATGGTCATATTCGCCTGTTGTCCATAGCTGGAGATGCGCGCTTGGATGGCGTCGCCCACGCGGATGGCGTTCTGGCGCATAAAGTCGCCGGGGAGCAGGACGCCTTCAGGCGCAACCGCCAGCGCGTTCATCAACGACCCCAGGCTGGCCGGGGCAAAGTCATAGCGCCAGTAGGCCACTTTGGGGAACTCGACGCGGTCGACGCCGATGAAGCGGGCCTTGGTCCAGTTGCCTTGCGCTTGGATGCTGGCGCTGAAATCGCCGATGCGGGTGGCGGCGAGGATCTCAGGTACGTTGAGATGTTCGGAGACGGGCACGAAGACCCAGCGGTCTTGAGCGATGACGGATGTATTCCCACCGCTCGCCCCCGTGGCCGAGGGTGAAGCCGCCTGCTCTGCGCCGCTGCTTGCCGCTCCCTCGGTCCCTGCCGGTGCGCCGGTGGTGGCGGTCGTCTGGCCCAACTCGATCAACTGGGCGTCGGCGCCGAGTTGATAGTAGGTCTGGTCATAGAGATGCGCGTCCAGTGTCTGCGCCAGCGAGGCCGTGAAGGTGGAGAGGCTGAGCGTCAAGATGATGAGCACCAGCGGCGCAGTGTAGAAGGCCGGGTCGCGCGCCAGATAGCGCGTGGCGAGCAGAAAGCCGACGCTGGGCGTGCGCGCCGCGACCCAGGCGATGGCGGCCATGATCCAAGGCAGCAGGCGCAGCATAAAGAGGGTGAGCGCCAGCGCACCCAGGGCCGGGACCAGGAAGAGCAGCGGGTTGTCGAACGGCCCGCCGCTGCCGGTCGTGCCGGGCATGGCGACGCTGCCCTGCTGCGAAAGCAGATAGGTTCCATAGGCAGCCGGGATCAAGAGCAGGACGTCGAGCCAGGCACGCTGCCACCAAGGGGGGCGAATGGTGCGCGCTTGTTCGCGTTTGTAGGTCACAATCGTGTGGCGCGAGGCCCCGAAGGAGGGGAAGACCTGCGCCACCATGGTCACGACGATGGCGGCCAAGCCAAAGCGCAGCGTGGTTAAGGTCATGCCCACGCGCAGGTTGGAGTCCACCGTGAAGTTGAGAAAGCTCTTGGTCGCGCCGATGGTTTGGGCGATCTGTTGGCTGAAGGGCATGCCCGCGGCCAGGGCGACCAGCCCCAGCAGCAGCGCCTCCAGCGCGGCAATCCCCAAGACCTGCAGGACGGTCGCGCCACGGCTGCGCAGCACCGCGATCTCGTTGCGCTGGCGGTTGACCGAGAGGCCGACGACCAAGCCGATGAAGGCCAGCATCAAGCCGATGATGGGGATGCTGAAGGCGTAGAGCAGGATGTTGAGAACCTGCGACGAGCGGCGGTAGTTGACCAGCGCATCCTGCGGAGAGACCTCGAGGCGGGTGTTGGGCAGCAGCGAGGCGGCCTGTTGTTGGACGGTGCTGATGCGCGAGATCAGCCAGCGCACGTCGTCCGAACTGACGTCGGAGCCGTCATGGACGAGATACCAGAGGGCCTGGGCGACCTCGTCGTTGAGTGCGGGCACTAGACGCAGCCGAAAGCTCTCTTCTGGGATAAAGAACTGGTTTTCGAAGACAGTCTGCCGGTAGAACCAGTAGGGATCGCTGGGGTCGGTGGCCCGCCAGATGCCGGAGACCACCACCGGCACTTGGACTGTGCGCGAGGACCCTTCTTTTTCCGTGCGGCGGAAGGTGACAAACTGCTCGCCCACTTGGAGGCCGAACTCGTCGGCCATGGCGATGTTGACCAGAATTTCCATGGGCACATCGGGGGCGGAGTCGGCCACGGCGGGCAGGTTGCCTTCGACCAGCGTGATCTTGTCGGCGAAATCGCTGGCGGTGGCAAAGTTCACCCAGGCCAGCGGGTCTTTGACGTCGGCATAGGCGACGTCGGACGTGGGGAAGAGACGGAAATTGTCGGTGCGGAAGTAGCGCACCTTGAGTTGGGCGGGCAGCCCCAGCAGCTCGGGCGCTTGCTCCCACAGATAGCTGTCGACTTGTTCGATATCACCCCATTCGAGCAGGCCATAGAGCGAGCCGACATAGCGGAACATGAAGGCGAAGGGCGGGCGCGAGATTTCGCCTTCTTGGGTGGGCTTGGTCAATTCTTTTTGCAGGATCTGGTAGTAGATCGCATCGCTGTAGAGCGGGATGCTCATGACGATGGCAACCGAGGCCACCAGCCCCAGCGCCGTGGCGAGCGCCAGCCCGCGCTGCGAGAGCAGCCGGCGCGCGGCGACGGCAAAGATGGCCAGGGAGCGTAGAATGAAGCGCATGGATCACCTATTGTCCAACCACCACCTGGCCTTCTTCCAGGCCCGATTCGATCTCGACCCGGTCAGGCGTTTCGATCCCTACCTTGACATCGACGCGGCGTTGAACGTCGCCGTCTTGGAGCAGGGCGAAGCGTCGCCCGTCGAAGATGCGCAGGGCCTGCGGCGGCACCCAGAGCACGTTGTCTTTGCGCTCCAGTTCGACGTTGACGCGCACCAAGTCGCCCAGGGCAAAGCCCTCGTCCTGCGCCGATTGGGCAATCGAGATGCGCGTGGACTTATCCATGTCTTCGACGGTGTTGCCGCGTCCGCCGCTGCCATAGGGGTAGGGTAGCTGGCGGACAGCGCCGTCCAGCGTAACGCCCGGACGGCTGACCAAGATGATCTTAGCGGGCATGCCTTCGACCAGGTCTTCCATCTGCGTGCTGATCAGGTCGGCGCTGACTTCGAGGTGTTCGACATCGGCCAGGCTGGCGACCGGCTGGTAGGCGTCGACGGCCTGGCCGGGGGTCAGCGACATCGAGAGCAGTTGGCCGTCGAAGGAAGCAATGATCTGTGATTCGGCGATCTCGGCGTGCAGTTTGGTCACGGCCAGTTCGGCGCGTGTCACGTCGCTCCGCAGGAGTGGGTCAACACCGGCCTGAAGCTGTTCGAGGGCCAGGCGGGCCAGCTCGATCTCTTTTTCCTGCACGGCGATCGCAGTCTGGTCGGGCGCGGCCTCGGAGCGCAGCGCCTGCAGCTTTAGCTCGGCGATCTCGATGTTGGTCTGGGCCACTTCGATGGCATAGGTGTTGTCTTGTTCGGCCTGCTGCAGACGGACGCGGGCGCGCTCCAGCTCCAATTCGGCGGCCTCCAGTTCGCGTTCCAGCGCGTCGATCTCCAACTCGGCCAAGACCTCGCCTTTGGTCACCATGTCGTTGCGTTTGCGGAAGACGGAGCGGACACGGCCTGAGGCCCGAAAGAAGAGGTCTTCTTCGAGCACCGGCGAGATGCGACCGCTAAATTCCAATTCGTTGACGATCTCGCCGCGCTGCACCTGATAGGTGGGCTTGGTGGGGACGATGGCGGTGGGAATCGGGGTCGGGGTCGGTAGGCCGTCGGTCGAGCGGTCGGTGTTGGCCGCAGGCAGCAGGGCACAGCCGCCCAACAGGGTTGCCAGCAGGACACCGCCGATGAGTTGAGCAAGGGGTCGAACGCTCAATGCACTTCTCCTCAAGAACACAGAATGGTTAGACTCGGCGCGCCGGCAGCCCGGCAGCGTGGATTGGGGGATAGAAGTCTGCTGAATCACGTTCATTGGGATGAAAATCCGTGACGGGGCGTGGGCTGCCTGCCCCGCCGGAGGCGGTTCGTGTGTGCACAGGGGCTGCGTTGTAGAGGGCTGTCATGCGTTCTGCCCACTCGCGGGCAGGAAAGCCAGGCTCCTTGACAAAGCAAACGACCCAATCGTCAGGCTCGGCGATCGGGGCTACCCGCAGCTCGCGGCCCGTATCGATGATGGTGAGCGGTCCCCACATGAGCGTTGGACAATCTACTCGGAATTCCGGGCTATGGTTAAGCTTACTTACTTTTCCTAATCATGCAAGAATTGGTCACCCTGCCTGCGGCCCTGCACGCCGGAGACGGCGTTACAGCCGCAGCTTGATCAGCCCATCTTCTTCCCAGACTGCATAGCGGCGCAGGCGGATCTCTTTGAAGGCTAGAGACTGCCCGGTCGGGATGTGGAATTCCATCCCGTGCCAGGGGCAGGTGACGATCTCGCCGTCGTGGACCCATTCTAGCTGCCAGCCGGTCTCGGCACGACAGGCAAGCGTGCCGGAGACGCGGCCTTGGCAGAGCGGCCCGATCTGGTGCGGGCACAGATTGGGGAGGGCGTGATAGGTCCCGGCCACGTTAAAGACGCCGATCTCGCGGCCCGCCACGGCAAAGACGCGGTGGTGGCCGGGCGGCAGCTCTTCGGCGCGTGCTACTACATACTCGGTATACTCGGCGCGGCCTGTGCGCTCTTCCCGTCCTTCGTTTTCTTGGCGTTTTTGACGTGTCGTGGCAGGCATGGCAGGCTCCCGGCTGGTCATGGGCGGTTGAGGCGGTTGCCTTGGGCGTCGATCTGGAAGAAGCGCAGGGCGTTTTCGCCCATGATCTTGCGCCGCGCTGCGGGCGAGAGCGGCAGTTGAAAGACCTTGCGCGGGTGGTCGAAATCGTGGTGAGGCCAGTCCGACGCAAACATGGTCGTCTCCTCGCCGCCGTAAAGCTGGATCAGCTTGACCAGGTCTGCCGGGTCTTCGGGTTCTTCCACTGGCTGGGTGGCGAAGTAGAACTGGCGGATATAGCGGCTGGGCCGGTGTTCCAGAAAGGGGACTTCGCGGCGGCGCTCGATATATTCTTTGTCCAGCCGGTTCATGATGAAGGGAACCCAAGAGATGCCCGCCTCGATAAAGGCGATCTTCAGCTTGGGGAAGCGCACAGGCACGCCGGTCGTGATCATGTCCACCAGGTTGGCCATGATGGCAAAGGGGTGGGCGACGCTGTGGCGCGCCATTTCGGTGTCAAAGCCTTGAATCTGCCAGGGAAAGACCGGATGGATCACCGTGACGCTGTGCAGCAGCACAGGCAGACCGGCGTCCTGGGCGGCCTGGTAGATGGGGTCATACTTGCGGTTGCCCCAGAGCGGGTCCACGCCCGCCAGCCCCAGATAGACGCCGACGATGCCGGGGTCACCGGCATATTTTTCGATCTGGCGTGCGCCGTCCTCCGGGTCTTGGGGCGGCACGACCAGACAGCCAAGCAGGCCGCGCTCTTGCGAGGTCCATTTGTCGACCAGCCAGGCGTTGTAGGCGCGCGCCAGGGCCGCGGCATACTCTTTCTGCGGCAGGACGGGCAGCTTGAGCAGATGGTCGGGGAAGAGGATCGCCAGGTCGATCGAGAGCTTGCTCAACTCCTCGCGCATCTGGGCGGCGTGGGTCACCATGCGCTTGGAGTCATGGCCGCCGGGGAAGGGCGCGGACAGGCTGCCCGCGCCCGACGAAAAGCCTGGGATGTCGAGGTATCGCTCCGGCACATTGGACAGCGCCTCCAGCGACTTGCGCCAAGGCATGTCGCAGTAGGGCGCAAGTTCGCCGGGCGATTCGTGGACATGGACGTCGGCATCCACGACCAGGATGCTGTCGAGGGTATCTCGCTGGGTGGGCTGGGTGGGGAGCGTTTGGTCGGTCATGGGGTTGGGTCACCAGTTGGTATAGGAACCGTCACGTTTGCGCAGATGCGGCGCTTCAGCGAATTTGAACTCCTGGCGGGCGACATAGGCTTCGTCGACGTCCACGCCCAGACCGGAGCCGGTGGGGACGGGGAAGTGCGCGCCTTCCAGCTTGAGTTGGACGGGAAAGACCGTTTCGTCATAGAAGCCAAGCTGTTCGGTGGGGGAGACGCGCACCTCCAGCCAGGAGAAGTTGGCGACCGCGGCCGCCAGGTGGACCGTCGCCGCGGTGCAGATGGGGCCAAGCGGGTTGTGCGGCATGAGGTCGATGTAGTGCGCTTCGGCCCAGCCTGCCACCTTCATGGCTTCGGTGAAGCCGCCCACGTTCGAAATGTCGATGCGGACGAAGTCGGTGATGCCGCGCTCGATGTAGGGGACAAAGGCCCACTTGCTGGAGAACTCTTCGCCGATGGCGAAGGGGATATCGACCATGCGGCGCAGCGCCTCGTAGGCTTCGGGCGTCTCATCGCGGATCGGCTCTTCGATAAAGTCGAGCGTGCCGCTGGGCATACGCTGGCAGAAGGAGGCGGTCTCGGCGACGTTGAGCCGGTGGTGATAGTCGATGCCCAGGACAAAATCGCTGCCCAGCTCCTCGCGCACGCGCACCAGGTCGGCGGCGGTGGGCGCGATCGATTCGCGCGGCTCAAAGGTGGTGTCGCCGCTGCGCGCGCCGCGCTGCGCCTGCTGGGCGGCTACGTTCATCGGCGAGCCGCTCATGCGCTGCGGGTGGGCCGGCACGGTGCGGATCACATGCCAGCCTTCGGCCAGCAGCAGCTTGACGTCTTCGATCAACTGGTCGCCGTGCGCGCCGGTGGTGGCGAAACAGGGGACGTAATCACGCTGTTTGCCGCCGAGCAACTGGTAGATGGGGACGTCGAGCGCCTTGCCCACGATGTCGTGCAGGGCGATGTCGATGGCGGAGATGGCGGCGGTGAGCACGCGCCCGCCCTCAAAGTATTGGCTGCGGTACATCTCCTGCCAGAGCGCGCCGCGCTGCATCGGGTCGCGGCCCAGGAGGAATTCGCGATAGTGGCGCACGGCCCCGGCCACGGCCAATTCACGGAAGGAGAGACCGGCTTCGCCCCAGCCGTAGATGCCTTCGTCGGTTTCGATCTTAACCAACAGTTGATTGCGTGAGACCAACAGTTGATTGCGTGAGCCTACCCAGACGGGATAGACCTTGATATCGGTGATCTTCATAGCAATACCGGCCCCTGAGCTATGTGGTGGATGTAGCGAGACTGGCTGTGCCCAGACTGGAGCGGCTCAGATGATGGAGTCGCGGTGTTGTCCGTCTACACCGGCGGGGAGAGACCGTCCGGTGCGCGGCGCAACCACTGCCCGCCGCTCGCGGTGATGGCTGTCGTGATGGCTTGTACGGATCGTTGCGGTGACGGCTGTGCCAAGTTCGGCCCTCAAACTATACCACAGGTATGACCATTTGACCCGAATTGGCGATCGTTTGAAACGCGCTTCCAGGTAGGCGCGCCGCTCGTCGCTGTATCAGCCGCGCTGCTCGCTCCAGGGCATCGCCATGATCGCGGCCATGCCGTCTTCGTCCAGCTCGATCCCCAGGCCGGGACCGGTGGGCAGGGCGACGCAGCCGTCGTCCTCCAGCACAAGGGGCTGTTTGAAATAGCCCTTGCCAAACAGCGTGCGTCCATCCTGGCGATAGTCCAGCACTTCGTTGTGTTCCTGCACCAGGAAGTTGGGCAGGGCGGCGTCGAGCTGGAGCGAGGCG
>QEUY01000051.1 GCA_003577365.1 Chloroflexota bacterium
CTGAGCGGCGGGCCGCGGCCCGCCGCTCAGAGTCTACAGGGAGATGAGAGGTGTACTCCAGTAGAGGTACACTCCGTAGTGTGCCCTTCGAGGCTTAGCCGTTGTTGCCCACGTCAAAGCCCAGGCCACCCCAGAAGGCGTCAAACTCGTCGTGCCAGGTCGGGTCCAGCGGTTCGCCCGGCACATAGACGCTGCGGTCGAAGTGCGGCGCGTTGGCGAAGGTGTCCGCCGTGACATCGGCCTTGAAGGTCAACACGTCGCCGCGTTCGGCCAGGTTGAAGGCGCTGAACGGAACCGCATAGACGTTGTCATTCGTGCCCGCAGCCCCAAAGTTGACCAGCGCATAGGTCGCAGTGGCATTGCCCAGGTCGATGATAATATCCTCGACCGAGCCGGCGCCGTTCCCAAGGTCGGCCACGGCATAGCCGATCAGCTCCGAAGCTTTGATCACGTTGGTGGTCGCTTCCGTGTAATCGGGGGCAGACTGAATGCCCAGACCGGTCCAGAAGGCGTTGACGTCGTCATCCCAGTTGGGGTTGGTCAGGTCGGGCCAGTCGCCGCCCATATCCGGGTAGTTTTCCAACGAGGCCTCGTCAAAGTTGAGCACCAGCTCGCCTTCCTGGCCGATCTTAAAGGCGCTGAGCGGCATCACGATGTCCGTGTCGCCGAGTTCCAGCACACCGCCGTATTCGATCGAGACAAAGAGTACCCGTCCGCTGGACATATCCAGGAAAATGTCTTCAATCTCGCCAGAGACCTGGCCGTCGGCGTTCTCAAAGTCATAGTCAAGCAGGGTGGTGGCGTAGACCTGGCCGTTCTCTGCGCCGACGACACCCGCGCCCGTAGCTGCGCCGGTCGCACCGGCCCCTTCGGTGCCGGTCATTTCTTCCGTACCGGTCATGCCTTCGGTCCCTGTGATGGCGCTGCCCGCTTCAGTTTCGGTCGTGCCCTCGGCGCCGGTCATCTCTTCCGTGCCGGTCAGTTCTTCCGTGCCGGTCACTTCGGCGCCGGCCTCTGTGCCTTCAGTTTCGGTCGTCGCCCCCGTTTCGCTCACTTCGGGGGTGGCCGCTTCGACGGTCGGGGTTTCGGCAGCCGGGGTGGTCACCACTGGTTCAGGCTCGTTGTTGCACGCACCCAGAACCAGCGATGCGCCCATCAGGGCCGCGGTCGCGCCGACGGCGAAACGGCGACGGAACAATGCCATGTTGAGGTTCATCTTCTGGACTCCTTTACCTACTTTGTCTGTACAACGCTTTGTCTGTACGACGCTTGATGTATGTTGGTTTTGTGGGCACAGCATGCTTGGCCCATTGCAACCTGTCCTGCCGGTGTCCCTGCCAGGATAGCGGAGGCAAACCGCCAGAGGTATGCATCGGGTAGGGTATAGGTGGTACAGGGCGGGGTATATTGCGGACGCGGGCGTTGGAGGCCGCGCTGCAACCTGCGAGCAGAAAGGGTCAGCGGGGAAGGGGCGGGAGATGAAAGCGTGGCCGGCGGAGGGCAGCGGAGGCGCGCAACCGCCGGAGCGTCATAGGACAGCCCTGGCGGTTGCGATCTGGCGGGTGGGTCGCGTGGGCGGTTAGCGGGTGGCGAGTTCGCGCACCAGGCCGAGCCGCTCGTACTGTTCGGAGGGCGCGTCGTTGTCTTGCATCAGCCGCAGCAGATGTTCGACCATGTGCGCTTCGACCTCGGCGTCGGCCAACGGGGTCTCCTGTTCCGGGTCGCGCTGCAAGTCATAGAGCAGGTGGCCCTGTTCATGTACGGTGCGGCTGATGTGCTGGGGCCTGCCTGGGATCTTCATGACCGGGCAGCCCTTGGTGAAGGAGAACGGCTTCACCTGTTCCCAATGCTGCATCTCGTCTACGCTGAAGGGCGCGGCCATATGGGTGGGCATCAGCGTATATTCGTAGAGCGGGGTATTGTCCTCGGTCACGGCGGCGCGCATATAGACATAGCGCCCATCAGTGACGTTGACCGCGCCGCCGTGATAGCCAAAGAGGATGGCCGGGCGCGTGGGCGCATCGCCGGCCAGGACATCGCCCAAGGGAATGCCCATCATGGCCGGCGGGCGCGCCACGCCGAAGAAATCCAACAGCGTGGCGGGCAGGTCGATCATCTGCACCAGTTGGCTGCGCCGCTCCCCGGCCTTGCGGCTGCGCGGGTCCCAGATAAAGAGCGGCGTGTTGGCGACCTCGTTCCACATGGGCATGTTGTTCTTGGCCCACCAGTCATGCTCCCCCAACAAAAAGCCGTGGTCGGTACAGACGATCAGCATGGTGTCATCCCACAGCCGGAGATCGTCCATCAGGTTGAGCACCTGGCCCAAATAGTGGTCGCACATGCTGAGCAGGGCGGCATATTCATAGCGCATGTGCTGCACTTCGCCGGGCGTTTCCTCCACGCGGCGATAGGGCGGCCAATCGAAGTGGCGGCCGTTGTATTCGTGGGGATAGAGGTCTTTGTAATGCTGCTGGCTGAAGAACGGTTCGTGCGGGTCGAAGGTCTCGATCTGCAGGAACCAGTTGTCTTGGCCCGCGTTGCGGCGGATAAAGTCGATGCCCGCGCCAAAGGTGTGCGGCTGGGGCTGCTCTTCCTCGCGGCGCATAAAGGGGCGGTTGACCCAATCCTGCCGCCAGCGTGGATGCTCGCCGCGCGGGGCTACGCTGTCGGGGATGTCGGGCGGTGCGACCTGCCCGATCCAAGGATCGCCCTCTTGGCCGCGGTGGAAGTCCCAGGTGCTGTAGCGGTTGTGATAGGTAGCGCCGCCATCTTCGAAGTAATGGTAGTGGTCGGTGCTCAGGTGGGTATAGACGCCGTTGCGGCGCAGGATTTCGGGCATCGAGTCGTCAAACGGCTCGATGGGTCCCCAACTGCGATGCAAGAAGCTATAACGCCCGGTATGCAGGTCGCGGCGTGCAGGCATGCAGGGCATGCTGCCGATATAACAACTGTCAAAGGTAACGGTACGCTCGGCCAGGCGGGCGAAGTTGGGGGCATGCGTCCAATCGCTGCCGTAGGGCGGCAGCATATGCCGGTTGAGCGAATCGAACATGACCATAATGGCACGCATGAAAAGGCTCCTTTGGGCGGTGGAGGTGGGGTCAGGCTGGATGGCTGTGGCAAGAAGCGCCTCAAAAACCCGCCTCAAAAACCGTGGTGCAGCAAAAACAGTGATGCACGGGTCTGGACGGCATGCGTTCCTGCGTTAGCCTGTAGTATAGTCGCCCACACCCCAGGGACAAAAAACAGGGCAAAATGGGCGTTCCTGAGGTCGCCAATTTGAACTTAAGCTGAAGCTGAGTTAGGATCGTAGGGATACCCCCTGTACGTTTGTGAGTGAGAGAGTGCCTGCCGATCTTCTGGCCGACCCTACAGGCGCTTGTGTCCAGCCTTTGTACCGTTATCTCTTCCCCTGACACTTGGGCTGGGTTAGTCTGAGATCCCCGGAAGCCGGCGTTTTCCTGCCAACGTATGGACGGCAGCCGGCGCCGGTGGGTTGGAAAGCCCCAGCCCGCAAAGCGCCACAGGCGTCTGGAGGCAAAAGCTTAAGCAGAGGAGGTCATCTCGATGTGGCAGGCTGAGCAGAATCGAGGAAGTGATGATGGACCGACACGGGCACGCCCGCTGCGCTGGCCCCTGGAAGGGCCTGCCCGGCGCGCTATCCGGCGTGGTGTCCGCCGCGGGCTTCGTCGGGGAGTTCGACGGGGGATCAGACGGACCATTCGCCGAGCGATCCGCCGGTCGAGGTGGTAGCCTGCCCGAACCAGGTTGGCCGGATAGCGTTTCGAGCGTTTGGTTGGACGACGGCCATGCCCGTCGCGCCGAGTTGGAGGAGTTTCTGGCTGCCCTTGCCTATCCCGTCAGCCGGGAAGAGATAGTCGCGCAGGCGCGTGCCGAGGGTGCGCCTGTAGAGATATTGGACCTGTTGGAGCGGCTGGCGGCTGTGCGCTTCGGTAGCCCCGCCGACGTGGCCGCGGCAATTGACGAAGCCGGGTGGGGCGCGTAGACAGAAGGCATCCAGCAGTTCCCCGTCCACAGACACGCACAGAAGCAATACAGGCAAATGCAGCCGTCCGGCCAACGCCGGACGGCTGCGTGCTGTTTCCCCTGGTCATCCCTGCGGGGCCGGCGCAATAGGCAGGGTGGCGGTGAAGGCGCTGCCCTGGCCCAGCGTAGACTCGACGGTAAGCGTGCCGCCGTGCGCTTCGACGATGGCTTTGGCAATCGCCAACCCCAGCCCCGACGAACTGTCGTCCACGCGGCGGCGCGCCTTGTCGCCGCGATAGAAGCGGTCGAAGACAAAAGGCAGGTCTGCGGGCGCAATCCCGCTGCCGGAATCGCGCACCGTCAACTGCACCTGCTGGCCGTGGCGAGTGGCCGACAGGACAATTTCGCCCTGGTGGGTGTGGCGCAGCGCGTTGGCAACGAGGTTGTTCAGCACCTGCGCCATGCGGTCGGTGTCCACCGCAATCGAAGGCAGGCGTCCCGGCGTCTCCACGCGCAGCGCAATCCCCTGCGCTTCGGCAGGAACCATATAGGCCAGCCCGGCGCGTTCGAGCAGGGCCGCAGGGTCTACTGGCCGCCGGTTGAGCGCAAGCTCGCCGGCGTCGGCCAAGGAGAGCACGCGCAGATCGTCGATCAGCCGCTGCAGATGCACCACCTCGTCGAAGAGCAGCGCAAAGAGCGCGGGCGTACCTTGGATGCGTTCCTCTTTTAGCCCTTCGATATAGCCGCGCAGGATGGCGAGCGGCGTGCGCAGGTCATGCGCCAGGTCGGCGGTCATCTGTTTGCGCAGTTGGCTGGCGCGCGCCAGGTCGGAACTCATCTTGTTAAACGAATTGGCGAGCTGGCCGATCTCGTCGTGCGAGCGGACGGCGACCTGCTGCTGCAGATCGCCGCTCGCCATGGCCTGGGTTGCTTCGGTGAGGTCGCGCACAGGCCGGGTGAGTGTGCGCGCCAAGACCCCGCCCAACAGCAGCGCAATCAGCCCGGTCAGCGCCGCGCTGGTCGCCGCCGCCCAGAGCACGCGGCGCAGAAAGGCGGTTTCAACCGCCGCCGGCACGCGCGGTTCGCCGCGCGGCGGGGGCAGTGGGGTAAAGAGCACATAGCCCACGGTCCGCCCTGCCACGGTGATGGGGCTGCCTGTGCTCAGAACAGTGGGGCTGAGGGTCTGGCCGCGGGCATAGAGCGGGTTGTCGAAGAGCACGGTGGCATCGGCATCGACCAGCACCGCGTTGTGGATGTAAAAATCCCAAAGCGGCGTGCCGCCCAATTGCCGCCGCACCCCTGCCCAACTGTGGTTCGCCGCGTAGTAGCGCGCCAGTGCGTTGACCAGCACCGACTGGTCACGGTTGGACAAAAAGCGGTCAAATTCGACGCGCGTGCGCTGGCCGAGCAGCAGGGCGAAGAGCAGCACGCCGATCATGCCGACCAGCAAAAAGGCCAGCGTGAGCTTGGCGGTCAGCGAGGTGCGGAGCCGGTGATCGGGCCAGGCGCGGCGCAGCATGCGGCGTCAACTCCTTTGGGCTGCAAACCGATAGCCCATGCCGTAGACGGTTTCAACATACTTGGGGTGTTTGGGGTCCGGCTCGATCTTGGTGCGCAGGTTACGGATATGCACGTCGATCGTGCGCTCATAGCCCTCATAGGCTTCGCCCGACATACGGTCGAGCAGGTCGAGCCGTGAAAAGACCTGGCCGGGGGCTGCCATCAGCGTAGCGAGCAGCTCAAACTCCGACCGGGTCAACTCTACATAGCGGCCGGCGACCTGGACGGTGGCGGCGCCGCGGTCCAGCACAATATCGGCGGCGCGCAGCACGTCCGGCTCTGCTGCCGCTTTGTGGGCGCGGCGCAGCACGGCGCGCACACGCGCGATCAGCTCGCGCACGTTGAAAGGTTTGGTGACATAGTCGTCTGCGCCCAGTTCCAGCCCCACGATTTTATCTTGGTCTTCGATCCTGGCGGTGAGCATAATCACCGGTGTGGCGGCCTCGCGCGCGTAGGCGCGCACAAACTCATAGCCGCCCATCTCCGGCATCATCAGGTCGAGCAGGATCAGGTCGGGTTTTTCGGCGCGCGCCACATAGATGGCCTCGCGGCCATTGGCGGCTTCGACCACGCCATAGCCCTCTTGCTCCAGATAGACACGCAGCATCTGGCGCAGCTTTGCCTCGTCGTCGACGACCAAGATGGTCTGTGCCATCGCAATTACCCTACCTTTCTCGACCTAACGGCGGCCTGCGTCTAGCTAGATAGGTCGAGGCCAATGTCAAAGGTAGCGCCCGCCAGCGGCGAGCAGCCGTCCGGTGTCACCTGCGAGACGCGGAAGGTCAAGGCCAGCGGCGTCCCCTCAACGGTGGAGCCGTCCGAGGGTTCGGCGCGGATGTCCGAGCGGTTGAGCTTGGCGTCGACAAAATAGGGGCCTTCGGTCATCGCCGGGACTGCGCAGGCGGCCAAGAGCGATGCGCCGGTGACGCCCAGCAGCGCCAGCACCTCGCGGCGGGTGAGGATGCGGCCGACCGGCAGATCGTCGTTGTCAAGTTCATCGCTGTGAGTGGGCGAAATGTTGTGCATCAGGTTGTGATCTCCTTTCTGGATCGACTCTGTTCGATCAAATGACTTTGTGCAGGTGAGTCTATCCAACAAATCGCGCCGCTTGATGAAGAAATTGTTGGAAAGTGATGAAGAACCGGCGGTCCCGCCCTCTTGAGACATGGCCCTAGACGGGTGCTTGCGTATTCTGATACACTGGGGCTGTGTCGGCTGTAAGCTGATCGGCGTTAGACGGCCGGATCGCTTTGGCTCAGGCAGTGGAGCGACTGCCATGAAAGCATAGGAGACAGACATCACATGATTCGCACCCAGCAGTTGGATGCACACCCGCTGATCGAAATCGCCAGACGGCATCAGCTTGCTTATTTGGCGCTATTTGGCTCCTATGCGCGCGGGCAGGCAACATCGAACAGCGATGTTGATCTCTATGCGCGCTTTGGTAGGCCTGTTGCACTATTTGAGGTGCTTACCCTTAAATACGAAATGGAAGACGCTCTAGGACTTGCGGTTGACCTTATCGTTGAGGAAGCTGTAGTTCCCTATGCCTTTGTGCGTGATGGTATAGAGCGCGATCAGGTCATCCTCTATGAGCAGAAGCGCCCAACAAATGTTGTCGCCAAGTGACGCTACACGCTTACATCATATTCAGGAAGCAATTGACTTGATAACGCAGTATGTCGATGATATGGAACTTGCGGACTTCCTGCTCGATCGTAAGACACAGCTTTCTGTAGAACGGCTGCTGGAAATCATCGGTGAAGCAGCCAGGCATCTCTCTCTGGAAATCAAAACAGAGCATCCAGACATCCCCTGGCGGCAGATCATCGACTTGCGAAATGTAGTCAGCCATGAGTATTTTCGGGTGCGGCCAGAACTGATATGAGGTGTGGCGACACAAGAGATCCCCGTCCTAGCCGGTCAACTCCAGCATTTTTTTCAGGGACCTGGAATAAGTAAATAGTCGGTGACTTCTTCAACACACGAAAGCAGCTTTTCGGGATAGAAGACTCGCTGTACCTGTGGGCATGGCGTGAGCTAGCCGGTCTCCACACCCCTGTTTTGGACGGGGGCTTCCCGCAGCCGTTCTACGTCGCGTATCGGCGGCAGGCCAAAGAGCCGCTTGTACTCGCGGCTGAAGTGCGAGGCATCGTCATAGCCCACGCGGTAGGCGGCGCTGGCCGCGTCGAGGTATTCGCTGAGGATAAGCCGACGCGCTTCCTGGAGCCGCAGCCGCTTCTGAAACTGCAAGGGACTTATGGCGGTAACAGACTTGAAGTGATGATAAAAGCCCGAGACACTCATGCCAAGCTCGCGCGCAATACTCTCGATGCGCAGCGGTTGGTCAAAGTCTTTGCGCAGCCGCTCAATCGCGTTGGCGATATGGTGGGTGTGGCCTCCCAGGATCGCCATGTGACGAAGACGGTCCCCTTGCTTTCCTATTAGCAGCCGGTAGACGATTTCCCGCGTGATCAGGGGCGCGAGAAAGCGGGCTTCGGTCGGAGAGTCCAGGAGCCGGACGAGCCGCACCACCGCGTCCAGCAGGCTGGCATCCAACGGGCTGACGTTAATCGCCCTTACGTTGGCATGGCCGCGCGGCGAGACGTGGCCAACTTCGACCATCACCGAACTGACGAGGGTGGGGTCGAGTTCTAGGCGGAGGCTGAGGTATGGTCGCTCTTTTGACGCGTCGCAGACGTGACCGATGAGGGGTAGCTCGGCTGTGACGAGAAGGTAATGGGAGGGGTCGTACAGGTAGCGCTCGTCGCCCAGAAAGACTTCCTTGCTGCCCTGGGCAATCACGCAAAAGACAGGGTCGTATATGCTGTGAAGCGGCCCCTTGGGCGCGGAGGAGCGGTGGAGGAACAGGCCTTTCAGCGGCTCAACCGTGCCATCTTCGCGGACGGCGCGCGTGATGCGCTCGACCAGTTCGTCTCTGTTGGCCTGCACTCTGTGCGCTTCACGCTCTACCTGCTGAGGGTTCATCGTATCCCCCTTAACTTCCCCGCTCATTTCTCGCGCCCCTCTTGAAAGTCTGTAGAATCGTACAACGATCTTCGAGAATTGTTATACCATCCTATGCTCCGTGGCGCTAAGCTACACCTAAGAGAAAAATTACTCCTGGGTTCCGGCAAGCGGGCTGGATTTTTATCTGAGAGAAGATGGCTTCGGCACACGCAAAGATAGGAGGTTAGAAAATGCAGAAGCGCAAACTTGGAAACAGCAACTTGGAGGTTTCGGCCCTCGGGCTTGGCTGCATGCGCATGAGCTTTGGCGACAGCCCAGTGGGCGACAAGCAGGAGATGATCGCTCTGATTCGGGCAGCCGTCGAACGCGGCATTACATTCTTCGATACCGCTGAAGTGTACGGCCCCTTCACCAACGAAGAACTTGTGGGAGAGGCACTTGAGCCGTTCCGCGGGCAAGTGGTGATCGCCACCAAGTTCGGGTTCAAACACGCTCCCGGCAAGGGACCAAGCCCTGCAAGTGGTTTGGATAGTCGACCGGAGCAGATTAAGCGGGTCGCCGAGGAATCTCTCAAGCGACTCCGGGTTGATGCCATCGACCTGTTCTACCAGCACCGGGTGGACCCGGACGTGCCTATCGAAGAGGTGGCAGGCGCGGTAAAAGACCTGATTCAGCAGGGCAAGGTCAAGCATTTCGGCCTTTCCGAAGCGGATGCCGACACCATCCGCCGCGCCCACGCGGTTCAGCCCGTCGCGGCCCTGCAAAGTGAATATTCGATCTGGTGGCGAACCGTTGAAGCGGCCGTCCTGCCCACCTGCGAGGAACTCGGTATCGGCTTTGTGCCATATAGTCCTCTAGGCCGCGGTTACCTGACAGGTAAGATTGACGAGAACACGACCTTCGATAACTCGGATATCCGCAGCCGTAATCCCCGCTTTACGCCAGAAGCTATCCGAGCAAACCGAGTAGTGGTTGATCTGCTTGCGAAGATCGCAGCCCGGAAGGGAGCTACCCCGGCCCAGATTGCACTGGCCTGGTTGCTGGCGCAAAAACCTTGGATCGTGCCCATCCCCGGCTCACGCAAGCTCGAACGTCTTGAGGAGAACATCGGCGCGGTTGGCATCACATTGACGTCCGATGATCTTCGTGAAATCGATGCTGCCATGTCACAGATCACGGTGGTCGGCGACCGGTATTAGGGTAATAGTCAGAGCCGCATGATCAGGTATCAGGGATCATGACTGATCACGGAGCGGGCTGCGTGGGGGAGAGCAGCGACATGGGACCATTTGATGGGTGGGAGAATTTCTATGTCATCGTCGGCTCGTCGGCCGGTGCCCTGATCGGCTTGCAGTTCGTCGTGATGACCCTCATTGCCAACCTGCCGCTCGCCCGCGGGGACGCACAAGCTGGCGGTGCCTATACGACACCCAGCGTCGTACATTTTAGCGTCGCGCTGTTGCTTTCAGCGCTGGTCAGTGCTCCCTGGAACGGGATCGCCGCAGTTGCCGTGCTGTGGGGTTTAGTGGGTTTCGGTGGCATTGTGTACATCTTCCAAGTAGCACGGCGTATGCGCTGGCAGACCGCCTACCAGGCCGTGTTTGAGGACTGGTTGTTTCATGTACTGCTGCCGCTGACTGCATATGCCCTGCTGACCGGCTCGGCAGGTATGGCGTACTTCCAGCCGCGCCTGTCCCTGTTCTTGGTGGGCGCGGCGGCACTGCTTCTGCTCTTTGTTGGCATTCACAATGCCTGGGATATCGTCACGTACCACGTTTTTGTGCGAAAACGAGAACACAGGGAGACGGAGCGGTAGCGCTGAGGCGCCAGCAAAATAGGACAATCAAGTGGAGGAATCTAGAAGATGGAGATCAAGCGAAACGGTTCACAGCCTTCCGGCAAAGGGTCGGCGGACTATTTCATCGGAAGCGTGCGGGTTGATTCCCTATTCGAGGCCCCTGATCCGGCGCGTGCTCGTGGCGCGCTGGTCACGTTCGAGCCGGGCGCCCGCACAGCATGGCACACACATCCGCTGGGCCAGACGTTGATCGTGACGGCTGGCTGCGGCTGGGCACAGCGTGAGGGCGGCCCGGTCGAGGAGATCCGGCCCGGCGATGTAGTCTGGTTTCCGCCGGGGGAGAAGCATTGGCACGGCGCTGCGCCGACCACGGCCATGACGCATATCGCCATTCAGGAGGCGCTTGACGGCAAGGCTGTCGACTGGATGGAGCAGGTCAGCGACGAACAATACCTGGCCGGGTTGCAGGTCGAATAAAGGGAAACAATCAAGAGCAACACAAAGGAGACACGCCATGACGACTTGGACGAGCGACGAGCTTGACACGATTGGAGCAGCCGAAGAACTGGAGATCGCGCCACGTCGACGCGACGGCACGCTACGAACTCCGGTGACGATTTGGGTTGTCCATGTCGGCGACAGCCTCTACGTCCGCTCCTACAGGGGGCGCGGCGGCGCATGGTTCCGCGCCGCCCAGGTGCGCCACGAAGGTCGGATCCGGGCCGGCGGTGTCGAGAAAGACGTCACCTTTGTGGAGGAAACCGACCCAGGCATCAACGATCAGATCGATGCCGCGTACCGCACCAAGTACCGCCGCCACGCCGCACGTTACGTCGACCCGATGGTGGCGTCTGAGGCGCGCGCCACGACGATCAAACTGACGCCGACCGCCACTGGCGTTTAATTCAAACGATGCCAGGCCCTACACTTGCTCAGCGGCCTCTCGCACCTCGGCCAGCAGCCGGCCAAAGTCGTCGAGGGTGAAGTGGGCATTGAGGCCGCTGGGGTTGGGCAGCACCCACACCGGCGTCCCCTCGATAGTCTCCTCCTGCGGGCCAAACTGCGCCTTGGGCCGGTCGAACCCGGCACGGTAAGCGCCGATGCCTAGGAAACAGATGAGCTTGGGGCGGTAGGTGCGCACGGTTTCTTCCAGACGCCGCGCGCCGGCGCGGTATTCGTCGCGCGTCAACTCCTGCGCCGTGGCCGTGGCGCGGCGC
>QEUY01000052.1 GCA_003577365.1 Chloroflexota bacterium
TCACGCATCACGCCGAGCTGCCCCTCCAGCAGGATCTGCCGGCCCGCTTCATAGGCGCGCCGCACCAGCGGCACAGAATCGACAATGCGCGGCCCCAGCTTCTGGCGATACTGCATACACAGCGCGTACAGTTCATCGCCCGACACCGGCTCCCCGCCCAGGATCTCGATCTTACGGTTGACCGTCGCCAGCGCGCTGTCGAGCCGCGTCTCCAGCCAATCGGGCTGCAGCAGGTCGCCCATGCGCAGCCCAGAGCGAGCGGCCTTGTCGGCATAGGCAGGGCCGATACCGCGCTTGGTCGTACCGATCGTGTCTTTCCCGCGTGCCGCTTCCTCCAGCACATCCAACTGCCGGTGATAGGGCATCACCATCTGCGCGCGCGTGCTGATCCACAGGTTATCCAGGACAACGCCCGCCTGCTCCAGCTTCGCCATCTCGTCCAGCAGCGACTGTGGGTTGACGACGCAGCCCGACCCGATGAGATTGGCGGTGGCCGGGTTGAAGATGCCGCTTGGAATCAGATGCAGTGCGTGCTTGCCAAACTCGTTGATCACCGTATGGCCCGCGTTGTCCCCCCCTTGAAAACGGATGACCACATCCGCCTTCTGCGCCAAATAGTCGATCACGCGCCCTTTTCCTTCGTCGCCCCATTGGGCGCCGACCACCGCAGTGACAGCCATGAGATGCCTCTTCTAGCACGCAAGCTATGGTTATTGGAACACAGAGGAGTACGGCCCCGCCCCGTGCCCGTGATAAACGTCGCATCCTCCGAGCACAAAAAGGCCGCGGCATGAGCAATATCTTCCGGCAGCCCGATTCGCCCCATGGGGATCAACGGGATCTGCGACTCGAAAAAGTCCTGGGGCATCTGCTCAAACGCTTCCGTCAGGATCAGTCCGGGCCGGATCACGTTCGAGCGCACGCCATAGCGCGCGGCCTCAAGCGCCAGCTTGCGGTTAAAGCCCTCCAAACCGGCTTTGCTGGCCGCATACGCCACATCGTCAAACTCGCCCGCCACGGCGCTGATGCTGCTGATCTGGAGGATCACACCCTTCGTCACGGCCAGATGGGGCAGCGCATGGCGCACCATCTCAAACGCACCGCTCAGGTTGGTCGCCAGCACGTTCTGCCAGGCTTCCGGCGTCATCTCCTCGATCCCCATCCCCGCCGAGATCGCCGCATTGTTGACCAATACATCCAGCCGGCCAAACGTCTCAATTGCCGTGCGCACGACCTCTGATGCCGTGGTCACCACGTCGCCGGGCACCGCCGCCACTGCAAAGCCACGCCGCCGCAGGCTTTCGGCCTTCGCCTCCAACAGCCCCACGCGCCGGCCCGACAGCACGACCCGCGCCCCCTCCTGCGCCAGCCGCAGCGCCACCGCCGCACCGATGCCCGTGCTGCTGCCCGTGATGATCGCCACTTTGCCCGCATAGCGTGGCAGGACGGGATCGCTCAACGCCGTATCCTTGCTTCTGTTGGCTGCTGTAAACCACGGCGGCCGGGCCGCCGCGCCCGCGGCCTAGCGGCCGGGTTGAATCTGATAGTTGGGCGCTTCCTTGGTGATGATCACGCTGTGCGGATGGCTTTCCTGATAACTCGCCGCCGTGATCCGCACAAAGCGCGCCTTCTCCCACAGGTCAAAGATGTCCTGCGCGCCCACATACCCCATCCCGCTGCGCAGCCCTCCCATCAGTTGCAGCACAAAGTCCTTCAAAAAACCCTTATAGGGGACCTGCCCCTCGATGCCTTCGGGGACCGTTTTGCCGCTGATATCGGGGCTGGCCGACTCCCGCCCATTCTGCGCGGTCTGGTAGCGGTCACTCGCCCGCCCTTTCATCGCGCCCAGGCTGCCCATGCCGCGATATTCCTTGAACGAGCGCCCTTCACGGATCACGATGTCGCCCGGCGATTCGTGCAGCCCGGCCAGCAGACTGCCCAGCATCACCGCCGACGCACCCGCGGCCACCGCCTTGGTGATGTCGCCGCTGTAGCGGATCCCGCCGTCGGCGATCACCGGGATGTTGAGGCGGCGTCCCTCCTCGGCGCACTCGACAATGGCGGTCAACTGCGGCATCCCCGCCCCGCTGACAATGCGCGTCGTACAGATCGACCCCGCGCCCACGCCCACCTTGATCGCGCTCGCGCCCGCCTCGGCCAGGTCGCGCACGCCGGCACGGGTGACCACATTGCCGGCCAGGATCGGCATCGCCGGGTGGCGTTTGCGCATCTGCCGGATCGCCTCGATCACATTGCGGCTGTGGCCGTGCGCCGTATCGACGGCCAGCGCATCCGCGCCCGCCTCGACCAACACGTCGGCGCGCTCGAGACCTTGCGCCCCCACCCCGACCGCCGCCGCCACCAGCAGCCGCCCGCGCTCGTCCTTGGCCGCAAATGGATAATCCTGGCGCTTGAGCAGGTCCTTATAGGTGATCAGCCCCTTCAGATAGCCGTACTCGTCGACCAAAGGCAGCTTTTCAATCCGGTAGCGGTGCAGGATCTCCTGGGCGTCGGCCAGCGTGGTGCCCAGCCGCGCCGTGATCAAATTTTCCCGCGTCATATAGTCGGCGATGGGCCGGCTGAAATCGGTGGCAAAGCGCACGTCACGGTTTGTCAAGATGCCCACCAGCTTGCCGCTCTCGTCGGTGATCGGCACGCCGCTGATCCGATAACGGCTCATCACCGCCTCGGCCTCCGCCAGCGTCGCCGTCGGCGGCAGCGTCACCGGGTCCACGATCATCCCGCTCTCGCTGCGCTTGACCTTGTCGATCTCCTCGGCCTGCTGCTGCGGCGTAAGGTTACGGTGTACCACCCCTAGCCCGCCTTGCCGCGCCAGCGCGATCGCCAGCTCGGCCTCGGTGACGGTATCCATGGCCGCGCTGAGCACAGGGATGTTGAGATGCAGCCGCTCATGCAGCCGGACGCTCAGGTCGACCTCCGACGGCAGCCGCTCCGTATAGCCCGGAACCAAAAGAACGTCGTCAAAGGTCAGCCCTTCGAAGGCGAACCGCTCAAAAGCCCGCGCCGGGCTGTCGCTCTCCATCGCCGTCCTGCGATCCACTGCCAGCTCCTGCGCTGCCACGGCCATACACTTCACTCCTTTGCTCCGCCACACCGCGTTATCCCACCGTACACGACGCCAACTACGCAAACCTTACCCAGCCGTCACTGCAATTCAACCCATTAAGCGGGCGAACTCAACGCCGGCGTCCTCATTCTACCATCGGCGCGCAACGGGCGGAATTCTCAACCCAGCCCATAACGCTGGCACGCTTCCGTCAAGATGCGGTTGATCAGCGCCTCATAGCTCCAGCCGTCTGCGGCGGCCTCCACGCACAGGTCCGAATACCCTGGGTTCAACCCTGGCAGCGGGTTGATCTCCAAAATCAGCGGCTCGTCGCCGTTGGCGGCGTCCAGCCGATAGTCGACGCGCGCCACATCCAGACAGCCGGTCACACGGAAGACTGCCGCCGTCAGCCGTTGCAGCCGCTCCACCTGTCCCTGGCGCAGCGGCGCCGGGCAGTGGTAGTGAAACTCATGCGCCAGCTCCACCTTCAGCCGGTTTGAATAGATCCCCCCCTCCTCCGCCGGGTAGCGCGCCATATCCACCTCCAGCGGTGGAAAGAAGTGCAGCCCTTTAGAAACACGCGGCGCGCCTTCGTCCTCCGGCATGCGCCGCGCCACCGGCGGCATCAGATTGCCAACCACCCCCACCGTGACCTCGCGCCCCTCGATAAAGCGTTCGACCAGCGCCGGCTGATCGTAGCGCGCAAAGATCGCGCGTAACTGGGCGCGCAATTCCGCCTCGTCGTGGACGATCGACTGCGCGCTGACCCCCATACCCGTCCCCTCACGGCTAGGCTTGACAAAGAGCGGGAAAGCCAGCCGCGCGTCGAGCGGCTCGCCTCCCCGCTCAAACACCTGGAACTCCGGCGTAGGCAGACCGTGATAGCTCAACACGCGCTTGGTCATCGGCTTATCCAGCGCCAAGCTCAAGGTCAGCACCTTCGACCCCGTGTAGGGGATGCGCAGCATCTCGAGCAGCGCCGGAACCTGCGCCTCGCGCGCGTCGCCAAAATGACCCTCACAGATATTGAAGCAGATATCCGGGCGCAGTTTTTCCAGGTTGCCAAAAAGCGTGCGGTCGCCCTCCAAAAACGTCGCCCGATGGCCGCCTCGCTCCAGCGCCGCGAGCAGCGCCGCGACCGTCGTCTCCGAGTCCAGATCATCCCACTGGTCGGGCGACATGCCCGGCCAGGTCGGCGCGTTCTTCTTCAGATTCGCCAGGACAGCCACCTGCAGCGGGCGCAGCCCGAACGGTTCATCCATGGCTCGCGCCGTTCATGCGTGTATGCGCCGGCGTCAGGTCCGACTTCACCGCCTGCCAGTCGATGCTTGTCACCCGCTGATGCGTCGCCGCGAACCCCTCCGGCGCGATGTCCAGCCTGCTGCCATTGAGCAGCCCGCTCACCCCCTCCTGGCCCGCCTCGCCGGTCTCGACGCGCCGCGCTTGGCACGCCGGGCATGTCGCCGGGTCATGGCGCGTATAGTCGTCCGGCTGCGTATACGCGCTCATATAGCCCTCATAGTTGCGCACGACGATCCGGTCGACCGACTGGCTCAAAACATAGTTGGGCATGATCGGCACTTTGCCGCCGCCGCCCGGCGCGTCGATCACATAGGTCGGAACCGCATAGCCCGACGTATGCCCGCGCAGCGCCTCCATGATCTCCAGCCCCACGGCCACCGGCGTGCGGAAATGTCCCGCCCCATGCACCAGGTCACATTGATAGAGATAATAGGGGCGCACCCGATGGCGCACCAGCCGCTGGTAAAGCTCCTTCTGCACATTGGGACAGTCGTTGACGCCCGCCAAGAGCACGGTCTGGCTGCCCAACGGGATGCCCGCATCGGCCAGCCGCGCCAAGGCCGTGGCCACCTCCGGCGTGATCTCACGCGGGTGGTTGAAGTGGATATTCATCCACAGCGGATGGAACCGGCGCAGCATCTCCACCAGGTCGAGCGTGATACGTTGAGGTAGAAAGACAGGCACGCGCGTGCCAATGCGCACGATCTCCACATGGGGAATGGCGCGCAGCCGGCGCAGCAGATCCTCCAGCACGCGCTGCGGGATCGTCAACGGATCGCCGCCCGACAACAGCACGTCCCGCACCTGCGGCGTCTGCGCGATATACTCGATCTGCCGGTCGAAATCGCGCCGGCTGAACTGCGCGCTCGGGTCGCCCACAATGCGGCTGCGCGTACAATAGCGGCAGTAGCTGGCGCACTGCGTCGTCACCAACATCAAGACGCGATCCGGATAGCGATGCACTAGCCCAGGCACCGGCGAATGCGCCTCCTCGTTGAGCGAGTCCACCATCTCGGCGTTGAAAGGCACTAGCTCCGCCGCCGTCGGCATGATCTGCCGGCGGATGGGACAATGCGGGTCGTCCGGGTCCATCAAGCTGGCAAAGTACGGCGTCACATCTACACGAAAATGCCCGGGGGCCGACAGTCCGGCAATCTCATCGGACGTCAAGCGAATAACCCGGGCAAAATCTTCCACACTGTTCAGGCGATGGCTCAACTGCCAGCGCCAGTCCTGCCACTGCTCAGGCGCTACATCCTCCCAGGGATGCGGGGTAACTTGGCTCCAATCAGGAGGCTCCGAGGCGTCAGCCTGCTGCATTTTCATCTTGACTCTGCCTTTCTGGCGACATTCGATTCGACTCCACGGCCCAACCTGTCACAACAAAAAAGCCGTCCAAATCATCACGGATTTTGCGCGCTATCTGGCTGCGCATCCGAACGATCTTGACGACTTTCCGGGAATGGCTCAGGTGTTCAATCTACAATATGATCATACATCAGGCGCGCCAAACCTGCAACTTTTCAGCCACATTTCGCCCCTGATGACCGCGCCCTCATTTGATGCGCCGCGCCAATTCCGCCTCTACATCTTGCCAGCGCAACCCGCGCGCGGCCAACAAGACCATGCTGTGATAGACCAGGTCGGCCATCTCATAGACCACACGCGCGTCGCTCTCGCGGCTCGCCGCCACCACGACCTCGACCGCCTCTTCACCGATCTTTTTCAAAATCTCGGTCTCCCCGGCGGCATACAGCTTCGCCGTATATGACTCTGCCGGGGCGCTGGCCTTGCGCCCCTCGACGATCTGAAACACCTGCTCCGCTACACTCGTCATAGTTTCCTTCTATCATCGCCTCGTGTCTGCATCCGCGGCCTGATGTGGTTGGTCACTCTGAATAGGGGGTACATTGCCCTGTGACGCGTCGCCCTGTGACGCGTCGCTCTGTGGCCCATCGAGGGCGAGACCGCGGTAAAAGCAGCTGACCGCCCCCGTATGGCAGGCGGGGCCTGCCGGCTCCACGCGGATCAGCAACGCGTCGCCGTCGCAGTCGACGCGCAGGTCGACCACCCGCTGCACATGCCCGCTGGTCGCGCCCTTGTGCCAATACTCCTGGCGGCTGCGGCTCCAAAAGACCGTCTCGCCCAGTTCCAGCGTGCGCCGCAGGCTTTCGGCGTTCATCCAGGCCACCATCAACACCTCATGCGTGGCGGCATCTTGCACAACGGCTGCCACCAGCCCCGCCGCGTCGAAACGCACCGCCTGAAGAAACGGCTTAACCGCCAACCGTTCGGCCTGCAGCATAGACTCGGCCCGCCTAGACTAAGTCCTGGTGCGGCATGCGCACAGCCACCTGCCGCTCGGCAAGGTACTCCTTCACCTGCCGGATGCTTAATTGGTGGAAGTGAAAGAGGCTGGCCGCCAGCGCCGCCGCTGCTCCCCCGTCGGTCAGTGCCGCCGCAAAGTCCTCTAGTTTGCCCGCTCCCCCGCTTGCGATCACCGGGATGTTGACCGCGTCGCTGACCGCGCGTGTCAGCGCCACGTCATAGCCCGCCTGCGTGCCGTCGCCGTCCATCGAGGTCAGCAGGATCTCACCCGCCCCGCACTGCTCGGCCTCACGCGCCCAGGCCACGGCATCCAGCCCGGTGTTGACGCGCCCGCCGTTGATATAGACATCCCAGCCAGGGCCGCGCGCCGGCAGTTCCTCCCCGCTGCGCTGCCGCGCGTCGATCGCCACCACCACACACTGGCTGCCAAAACGCTGCGCTGCATCGCGAATGAGCTGCGGGTTGCGCACCGCCGCGCTGTTGATGCTCACCTTGTCGGCCCCAGCCAACAGGATGGCGCGCATGTCCTCCACCGTGCGGATGCCGCCGCCCACAGTAAAAGGGATAAAGACGCTGTCGGCCACACGGCGCACCATGTCGATCACGATCGCGCGCGCCTCATGGGTCGCCGTGATGTCCAGAAACACCAGCTCGTCCGCTCCCTCACGGTCGTAAACCTGGGCCTGTTCAACCGGGTCGCCCGCGTCCACCAGATCCACAAAGTTGACCCCTTTGACCACGCGGCCATCTTTGACGTCCAAACAAGGGATAATGCGCTTTGCCAACACCGATCTAGTTCCTTCCATGCGGCGCCTCAGCGCCGCGACTTTGATTCACTGCAGCGTCCCAACACTGCGAGTTTGATTTCAGGCAGCGCCTCAACGCTGCAGGTGGCCTTGTAAGTAGGCGACGGCTGCGTCCAGCGCGGGCAGTTGTTCGGGCGAGGTCTCGGTCAATAGCTCCCACGCCGTCTGCGCCGAGACCCAGCGCGCCTCGCAATGGTCTTCATGCCCCATCTGGATCTCGCCGGAGGCGGTCTCGCCCAGATAATAGATCACCGTGCGCTCGATATCATAGTTGCGGATACTCGCCGTGTAGTGCAGTTCGACGCGACAGTCGTCGTGCAGCCGCACAAGCGGCAGCCCTGTCTCCTCGCGCATCTCGCGCAATGCGCATTCGAGATCCGGCTCGCCGTTCTCCACCCCGCCGCGCGGGAACTGCCACTGGTCGAAAAACAGATTGAACAGCAGCAAAAATTCCGGCCCCGCCGGCCCCAGCCGGTACGGGATGATGCCCGCGCTGCGCCGGCGCAGCGGCGCATGGCCGATCCGGATGGCCTCGCCCAAATCCAGGTTACCGGTGTACAAGGCCTGCCCAACGATCACCCCGTCGATGTTGAAATGCTCATGCCGCTTGAGCAGCTCGATATCCTGGATGCCCGCCACGCCGCCGCTGGCGATCACCTTCAGCCCGGTAATATCGCCCAGCCGGCTGGTGGCCTCGATGTTGACACCGCTCAACATCCCGTCGCGGCTGATATCGGTATAGACCACACGCCGCACGCCCAGCGCATGCATACGATGCCCCAAATCCACTGCGTCGACGTGACTGGTCGCCTGCCAGCCGTGCGTGGCGACCTTGCCGTCGCGCGCATCGATCCCCACGGCGATGCGCTCCGCGCCCCAGCGGTCAATGGCGTCGGACACCAGCCGCGGGTTTTCCACCGCAACCGTCCCCAACACCACCCGGTCCGCGCCCAACTCCAGCGCCAGCCGGATATCGTCCATGGTGCGCAGCCCGCCGCCAAACTGGATCGGCAGATCCACCGCCCGCCGGATCTCCAACAGCCGCCGCAGGTTGATCGGCAGCCCGGCCACGCTGCGCTTGAGCGACCGCACGCCTGGGCCGGATGCAACAGGTTCATGCAGGGTCTCAAGCTGCGCCTGGGTTGCACCCAACGCCCCGTCGAGGTTGACGACGTGCAGCCATTGCGCGCCCTGCTCTGCCCAAAGCACGGCCATGCGTGCCGGATCGTCGCCGAACACCGTCTCGGCGTTCGGGTCGCCCTGGCGGAGGCGCACACACCGCCCCTGGCGCAGATCGATTGCGGGATAGATAATCATGGAAAGCCAACCCATACACTAAGACCAGCCCAGGGCCGGTCGTACCCAAGGAGAAGCGAACTGCCATCTACGATACATGACCACCTGTTACACTCTAGTCGATCCGCCCTCTGGCTACCGTAACGATCCATCCCCGTCAACCCAAACTTGCCTCCCAACAGACCGGCGCTACCCCCGCCGGACGGGTTCCGCCAAAGGAAAATCCTGGATCCAACGGCCGCCCGGCAGCTCAACCGCCGCCACCGCCCCAAAGGGCAATCGTACCCAATCGTCATAGCGCACACGCGCCAGGCCCAGATAATGAGCGCGCAGCAGGCTAAGCGTCAAGCCATGGCCCACCAGCGCCACCGTCTTGCCTGCGAAGCGGCGCTCGATCGTGGCCAGCGCCTCACACACGCGCTCCAGTGCTGCACTGGCCGCTTCCCATTCGCCCACGCTGCTGTTCGGGTGGGCGAGCATCTCCGCCACCTGCGCGCCGTAGCCGTCAACCCATCCCCCGCGGCGCAGTTCGTCCAACCGGCTGTCTACCCACACCGGCAGCCCTCGGTCGGCCACCACCGAAGCCACCGACAAAAACGCCTTGGCTTCGGAACTGACGATCACCTGCTCCACTGTCGCCCAAAATGAAGCCGCGGCCAGCGCCGCGGCCTGCGCCCGCCCCGCGTCCGACAGCCCCCACTGCGTCGCGTCCCGCGCCCGCTGTTGCGCCGTCGCCACGTGCGTGATCAGATAGACCCGCATCCCCACGCCCGCCTACCCGCGCCACAGGGCGCACGCCGGCTCGGCGGTGAGGCGCACCACCATCTTCATAAAATTCGCCAGGATACGCAGCCCCACCGTATGGCTCTTCTCAGGATGCGGCTGCACCCCCCAGGCGTTCTTATAGCGCACGATGCTGGCGTACTCAATCCCATAGTCGGTAGACGCCAAGACCGCATCAGGCGCGTCCGGCTTGCAGTAATAGCTGTGCGCAAAATAGGCATAGGCGCCGTCTGGCACGCCTGCCAACAGGGCGTCGGGCCGCCGCCGATGTAACTGGTTCCAGCCAATCTGCGGCACGCGCAGCGCATGGCCACTCTGGCTGGCGGCGTCCGGCATCTGGTCGGCAAAGCGCAGCACTTGGCCGGGGATCAGATGCAGCCCTTCGTGCTGCCCCATCTCCTCACTGCTATCAAACAAAAGCTGCATCCCCACACAGATGCCCAGCACAGGCAGCCCTGCCTGCACAGCATCCAGCAGCGGCTGTTCCAGCCCCTGGCGGCGCAGATTGTCCACACTGTCGCCAAACGCGCCCTGCCCCGGCAGCACCACCGCCCGCCACCGCGTCAGGTCCGTGGGCCTATCCACAATGTCGAGCGGGACATGCAGCGGCGCCGCCATCGTCTCAAACGCCTTATAGACGCTGCGCAGATTCCCCACCCCATAGTCCAGGATCGCGATCATCGGCCATCCTCCGTCACGATGGCAAAATTGCGTACAAACGCGGGCGGCATTTGCCGCTGCGCGGTGAGCGTGGTCAACTCACGAATGCGCTGCTCAGCATGTTCCTGTGCCACGGGCGTGATCTCGCCCGCCTCCACCGCCGCATCGAACGCGGCTTCGCCCAACACAGTCACCCGCCCTGCCATATCAACCCACAGCGCCAACCCCAGGCCCTCCGCAGCCAGCCGGCTGCCCTGCTGCTCGACCGGCATACAGATCGGGATGTAGTAGCCAAGCGGGCCACCCGAGGCGGTAAAATACTTCTCGACCACTTGGCCCTCGCGGCGCAGCCAGAAACGGATCCACACATAGCCTGGCCGCACCACGTCCAGCCCTTCGATCTCCTGGCTCACCGGTCGCGCAGCGACGCCGCTGCCCCAGGTCGCCCGCTCTACCAACACATCGGTCAGCCATTCGGACCGGTAATCTTGCATCGCCGCGCAGCGCCGCCACTCGCCGCTTTCCATGCGCCTCCATCCTGTCCTGTGCCCATCGCTCTGCTGCGCTGCGTGCACGCCCTTCTCATACGGGCCCAGGGGCTAATATTTGCGGACAATCGCCCGATATGCAATCGGCTCCCGAAATTGGATCAACTGGCGATCCTCGCGCACCGAACGCACCAAGTCCAGGTCAATCGTCGCCACGGCATAACCCTCAATCGCCTCGTCCAAGACTGTATAGACCTCCCCCGTCGGGCCGGCCAGCAGGCTGTCGCCCATATAGCGCCGTGTCGGCTCCTCGCCAACCCGGTTGGCCGCCGCCACAAAGAGCGCGTTCTCACAGGCCCGGCTGATCACATGCGCCCGCCACGAGTCGCGCATCGTCTCTTCCCAGTTGGCGCTCACGACGATCAGCTCCGCTCCCTCCAAGGTCAGGCTGCGCGCCGCCTCCGGAAACGCCAAATCCCAGCCGATCAACATCCCAAAGCGGCCCCACTCAGCGTCCACATTGGCAAAGCGAAAGCCATTGCGAAACACTTGGCGCTCTTCGCCCAGCAGGTGAACCTTGCGATACTCCGCAACCACGCTGCCCTCCGGCCCCACGCAGACTGTGCCGTTGTAGAGGATGCTCTCGACCTTTTCTTTGATCACCATGCCCATGACCACATGCGTGTTGAAATCGTTCGTGCGTTTGGCCAAGTAGTTGGTC
>QEUY01001054.1 GCA_003577365.1 Chloroflexota bacterium
TGGCGCTGTTGCGACGGCGCAGATAGGCAAGGCTTCCGCTTCTAGGAAGAAGGCGAGTATGGACATTTTATGGGGTTTGGTCTTTATTGTGACGGGCGTTTTCATCAGCGCCTATGGCGGCGTGTTGTTCCGTTTTGCCCTGGCGGCGCTTGGCTTCGGAATGGGCGCGATCCTGGCTTGGTGGTTGTCCGGCAGCCAGCCTGAATTGACGCGCATTTTGATCAGCCTGGGCGTAGGCGGCATCGCCGGAGCCTTGCTCTATATGTTGGTGCGCGTTGGTGTTTATGTTGCCGGGGGTGTGTTGGGTCTTGTGTTGGCCTTCTTGGTTGTGTCCATTCTGGGGATCAAGAATACGGCCTTTGATGCTATCCTCCTGGTCGCCGGAACCGGGTTGGCCGGCTACTTCGGCCCTCGACTGGGGCGCATGATCACCATTTTGGCCATGGCGGCAGCGGGCGCGTTTCAAGTGGTCTATGGTCTAGCGTTAATCTTCGCCGGACAGGTCGCCGAGGATGCTGCGCCGACCGAGCTGCTCGGCCAACCGTTGGCCTTGGCGGTCTTTTTGACCGTTGCCGCCATTAGCGCCTTGAGCTATATGCGGCCGAGAGTCGGGGTGATTCAGCCAGTCCGGTAGCCGATCACTTCTGATCGGGCGGCATATCATTGGGGTATCGTGCAAACCGCCGCAAAGACAGCAGCAAGATAGATTCATGCCGACCGAACTAGGCGAACTAAAGGGTATCACTGCCGAGATCGCCGCCGCGCTCCGCGCCATGCAGATCACAGATTCGAGCCGGCTCTATGCGGCAACTCGGCAGCCCAGAGCGCGGGCGGAACTGGCGGCTGCGCTTGGCATTGACGAGCAAATTATCGTAACGCTCGCCAATTGCGCCGATTTGATGCGTGTGCCGGGCGTGGCCGGAGTCTATTTGGATCTCCTCGAGTGGTCCGGTGTGGATTCGGTGATGGAGTTGCAGCGCCGTGCGCCGGAGAACCTTTGTGCACAGATGATGACAATGGCGTTAAATCATGCTATCTCCCAGATCCCCCGGCTAGACGAGGTGCGGCGTTGGGTACGTCAGGCAAAACAGTTACAGGCGAACAAGTGAAAGCGGGGATAGAGCTATGAGTGAAAAGACGACGGAGATGGCGAAGGCGGCGTTACGGCAGGCAAACCCGCTGCGACGGGGCATGGCATGGTGGGTCGTGGGGCTAGAGGGGCTGATCGTACTGGGTATCGGACTCTACATCCTTACTCAGCCCCAGGCCGGCGGGCGGGTTGTGCTGCTGCTGGCGCTCTACCTGCTTCTGATCAGCATCGAGCGCACCCTCAATGGATTTCGTGACCGTATTCCGCCGGCGATCCTGGCCGAACGGATGGTGCGGGCGGGGGTGGGGTTGACCGTCGGGCTGATCATTGCGCTCGACGCGTGGCAGGGCTTTATGACTCCGCCTGGGCCGACGGGGCGCTGCTCTTTCCTTTGCTCTCGACGCTCGTTGGGTTGCTGATGCTTGTCAGCCGCATAGCCTTAGGTGGCGTCTTGCTTCAGACGCTGGGCATCGTCGCCGCTGTGGCCGGCGTGGCGCTGCTTGGCTATGCCTTCTGGCTCAACCGCCAATCCTCGACAACGGCAGACGAATTGGCGCCCAACTGAGCGGCGTTGCTGAGCGGTGTGGATGAGGGCTTTGGCATATCAGCGAAAGAGACTCTGCCAGAGCCGGAGAGTGTTGGGCAGTAACCCAGTATAAGAGCAGACCAGAGCGGATATGGCAAGAGGTTATTTGTGACTGCGGAGGAAGCCAAGCCGGCCGAAGGGGCAGCGTCGAAGGATAAGTGGGTGGATATTGTTAGCGCGATCGTACTGGCCATCGCGTCGCTGATGGCAGCTTGGAATGGCTATGAGGCGACGCGGTGGAACGGCCGCCAATCAGAGGCAACCAACCAGATGTTGGCGGCGCAGGTGGCGGCCACGCGCGCGGGCAATACCGGCGAACAGCGCCAACTGATCGACATCTTTGCGTTTTCCAGTTGGCTCAATGCCATGCTCGTGGGCGACCAAGAGACGGCAGATTTTTATCAAAGCCATTTCCGCGCGGAGTTTGGGCAGATCTTTGATGCCTGGCTGGCAACCGATCCGCTGACCAATCCGGACGCGCCGATCAACCCCTTTGCCATGCCTGGGTATGTATTGGAGGATTTGCGGCGTGCCGCCGAGTTCGAGCAAAGCGCATCGGACTTTGCC
>QEUY01000053.1 GCA_003577365.1 Chloroflexota bacterium
GCAGTCCACCCCGGCAGCCTCGTCGCTGCGCAGCAGCGTCCCGGCGTTGCCGGGGTCCCGCACGCCATCCAGCACCAAGCTAAAGCGCAAGGCGGGGGGCAGCGCCAACACCGGCAGCGGCGCGACGACGGCAATACCCTGTGGCGTCACCGTCTCTACCAAGGTCGCAAACACCGCGGGCGTACACGCCAGCGGCTCGACCCCCTGCCGCGCCAGCGTGTCGACCAGCGCTTGCGCCGCGGGGTTGTGCCCGATCAGGTCGGGCGCATAGAAGGCTGCGACGGGGCGGCTGCCTGCTTGCAGAGCATCGCGCACCAGGCGCACCCCTTCGAGCAGCAGCAGCCCCTGCTCATGGCGAGTGCGCCGCCGCTGCAGTTTGCGCGCCTCTTTGATGCGGCTGTTGCTTGTGCTGGTGATCATGCCTCCTGCTCCCGCGATTGGCCCCGCACGCCGATGATCAACCCAATAACAACGGCAGGGGCGGTCTGCCCCTGCCGTCGAGTTCTGCCAGAAAGTTGCCGGAGACGCCGCCATTTTGCACGGCGGCGTGAACGGTCGATCTGCCCTCAGCTCAGTTGAGCTTTCGCCAGATCGGCCAACTGGGCAAAGGCCTGGGCATCGCGCACGGCGATGTCGGCCAGCACCTTGCGGTCTACCTGCACATTAGCCAGCCGCAGCCCGTGGACAAACCGGCTGTAGCTCAGCCCGCTCAGGCGCGCCGCGGCATTGATGCGCGTGATCCACAGGCTGCGGAAATCACGCTTGCGGTTGCGCCGGTCACGCGTGGCATAGAATAGGGACTTGAGCATGGCCTCATTCGCCCGGCGAAAGAGCTTGGACTTTGTCCCATATTGGCCCTTGGTAAACTTGAGGACCTTTTTGTGTCGCCGGTGCGCGGCAACCTTCGGTCGAGACCGTGGCATCTTTGACTCTCCTTCCGTGAGGGCGGACCCTGCATAGGCGGGTCACTTTGGAGCCGATCACGTACGATGGGTTTGTTCCGTTTACTGTTTACTGCACTTCAGACCAGGTCTTTACACAAAACCTTGGCACAACGTCTTGGCGCAGCCGATCTACACGGACCGGCGACACCTGCCGCTATTTGGCAGCCGAACCTGCCATCACCTTGACCGTCTTGACGATGCTCTTCACCGTCGACGGCACGGCATGGCGGAAATCGCTGTTCTTGCTGCTCCCCTTCTTGCGGCGCAGGTGGGTGCGGCCTGCCTTCATCCGCATCACTTTTCCATTCTTGGTCAGGCGAAAGCGCTTCACCGTCCCCTTATGGGTCTTTAGCTTGGGCATGGTTGCCTCCTATTCTATGGCGTCGCGCAAGCGACACCCACTTCTGGTCAGGTATTCCCCTTCAGTCGTTCTAGGGTCGTTCTAGGCGACTGCTTCCGGCAAAACCGTCTCTGGCAGACGGGCAATCGGTTCACACAACCAAAAACGGGCTGTCGCCCGTTGGTTGCCATCCTGGGTTCGCGCTGGCTACTCAATCAGAATCCTCGATTGAGGCGCGCAAAAGGTCGGCCAAGGATCAGTCGGTAGGCGTCAGCAGCATGACCATGCTGCGCCCATCGAGTACGGGCCGAGCCTCCACCGTCACCACATCGGAGACATCCCCCGCCACGCGCTCCATCAAATCTTGGGCGACCTCAGGATGATAGATCTCGCGCCCGCGGAAACGAATACGCACGCGGATCTTGGCGCCCTCCTTGGCGAACTTGCGGATCTTGTTCAGCACGACTTGGATATCATGCTCATCGGTCTTGGGCCGCAGCCGGACTTCCTTGACTTCGATGACCTTCTGCGCCTTGCGCGATTCCCGCTCACGCTTCTGCTTTTCATACAGATACTTGCCGTAGTCCATCAGCCGGCAGACCGGCGGCTCGGCGTTCGGCGCAACCTCGACGAGGTCAAGCTCCTGCTCCTCGGCGATTGCCAGCGCATCGCGCGTGGGCATGATGCCTAACTGCTGACCATCAGCACCAATTAACCGGACTTCTCGCGCCCGAATGGCTCGATTGACTCGTGTGCTGTCTTGAACCGACGTCTTCAAACTGGCATACTCCGCTGGATACTAGGCTCCTTAAAGAAAAGACTATGCAACCTGCATCGTCGAATTACAAACCCAAAACGCCCTTCGCAAAAAGGCACCCCAACATCATCTCAACAATCATCGGCGACGGTCAGCTACCCGTCGCCGATGGCGAAGTATAACATTCTCTCCAGAGGACGTCAAGTTACGATTCTACATAGCGCCGGGTAACATCGCCCGGCGCGCACGGCCCGTCCTGGCTCACGCCGCGCCGTCCCAGGCACAGACAACACTCGCCTCATCACCCTGTGACCCGCAGGTTTGTGAAATTAGGCACTAGCTAATCTCAAAAAGCGGTGTATAATTGGTGATTAGTTGGAGCAACGGCGTTGCAAGATCAATGGAGCCTCGTGAGCGGGATGGGTGTCGGCGTGCTGCGCGCACATGACATCCGCTTTTGGTGTGCCTGTCGTCTTCCGGATTTTCGTTCAAAGAGCTACTTCCCTCAAACTGCCGCAATGGTGCGGCGTCAATATGCAACAGCGCAAGTGCAACAGCGCAAGGAGAAAGTCCATGTCGAAAAAACTCGTCGTTGGGCTCGCGCTCATCGCAGTACTGCTCGGGGTCAATGTCGTGATGTCCGGCGGCATCCAAGTGGCTGTCGCTCAAGCTCCTGCCCCTGCCAATGCGGCCGTGGCAGAGGCTGTCCAGCCGGAGTCCTGTTCGACCTGTCATCGGGATGCGGGCGCCAAGCATCAAGCCTCCTATGATCAACTGTATCAGGATGGGGTCATTCAGGTGACCGATCTAGCCTACTCGTTTACGGCCCCCGATACGAGCACGGTCACCTTCAAAATGACCAAAGATGGCGTACCCTTTGACGGCACTAAGGCAAGCGCCCTGGCGATCTATTTTGTGCCCTATACCGGAACCAAGTTCCAGTTTGAACCCGCCGCCGAACGGCTCTCCCTCGTAGGCGATCTGACCTATGACGGCGCAGGCGGCATCACCAGCACGATCACGGATACCACCGATATCAGCGCGGTCAATGGCCTCATTGTGGTCTATGGCCGGGACGAAGATGCCGGCAGGCTGCCGGCGCGCATCTGGCAGACCAAATACCCGTTTGCCGCGATCCTCGAAACGGGAGCCGGCATCGATTACGTCTCTGCCGCCAACAACGCAGGCTGTGTGAAATGCCACACAGATCCCTACCTCAAGCACGGCTACATCTATGCCCAGGTCAACAGGGATCCGGCCACCGATTTCTACACCTGCAAGGCCTGCCACTTGGACAACGGCGAAGGCGAGCATTTCGAATGGCAGCTTTTGGTCGAGGACCCGGCGCTGGCGGCTTCCTTCCTGGCCGGCGAAACCGAGTTGACGCCTGAGCAGCACGAGCAGTACGCCTACAAACCGTCGCTGATGAACGATGTGCATATGTCGCACGCCATGGAGTTCCCCTACCCGCAGTCCATGGCCAACTGCGTCACCTGTCACGAAGGCAAGCTCGACGTCGTCTTGGCGGATGACAAGTTCACCGGAGAAACCTGCAAGAGCTGCCACCCCGTGGCCGGTTCCAAGGAATATGGAACGGATGCGCTCGCGCTAGAGACGCTTATGTCAGGACGCATCCATGCAGACATGGACCTGAACACCGAGGACTGCACCGCGTGCCATGCCGAGGGTGAAGATGGCCCTGTCTTCCGCGAAATCCACAGCGGCTATGACAAGACGATCTATACCGCCGGCGGCGTGAAATATTCCGATGCCATCTCCGTCACCATCCACAGCGCCTCCTTCGACGGCGCCAAGCTCACCATCGGCTTTCGCGCGGCGGAGTCTCCGGACCTCGAGGGGGTCGATGCGGCGACGATTACCCCCACCGTGATGGTCGGGCTGTATGGCTATGACACAAAGGACTTCATTGTCGGCGCTCACGAACGACTCTTTGACGACAACGGCGACGGCACGATCGACAACAAGGACCAGCGCGCCCTGGAGTATGTCGTGGGCACAGATCACCCGCGCATGTCCACGGTCACCGCAGAAGGGGGCAGTTGGGAAGTGGCGGCCGACCTGTCGGCCTGGGCGGACCTCATGGCCGGCGGCACGGTCAAGCGGGTCGAGATCGGCGTCATGCCGGAACTGGTCAATGACGACGATCTCGTCGTCGCAGTCAATACCGCCTCGCGCACCTTCGACCTAGCCGCCAATGCGTTTGCCGACGACTACTATGCGCCAATCGCCAAGGTTGCGGATGGCTGCAACACCTGCCATGAGGCGCTGGCCACCACCTTCCATACGCCGGATATGGGCGGCAACCTGGTCGTCTGCCGAATGTGTCATATCACCAAGAGCGGCGGCTCCCACCTGGAAATGCAGTCACGCTCGCTCGATTCCTACATCCATGCGATCCACTCGTTCCAGGCCTTCGACATCGGCGATATTGACTTTGCCGACCCGGTGCAGGCCATGCACTATGAGCACCACATCAACTTCCCCTATCCCACGCACGGCATCACCAACTGTGAATCGTGCCATGTGGCAGGGGCCTATAACGTGCCGGATCAGTCGAAGGCGCTGCCGGCCCTGCTCTCGGCCTCCGACCCGATCAATGGCTGGGACCGGCGGATCGGCGAGGTGCCGGCCTATGTCACCGGTCCTGCGTCTAAGGCCTGTGGCGGATGCCATCGCGCCGAACTGATCAACGAAGACAAAGTGGGCGACCTGATCTCCTTGAACCAGCACACGAAGCAGGGTGGCTACCTGATCGAAGCAGGCGAAGATCCTGCCGGCACGCTCGGCACGGTGATCGCCGAGATCATGAAGCTCTTCAAGTAAGCGTACAGCGTCCGCCGGGCCGCGGCCCAGCGGCAATAGCCGGTAGTCATGAAGTAGTCATGAAAAAGGGTCCTGCGGGGCCTTTTTTCATTTGCGGAAACAGAGCAGATACCCGGGGCCAGCGGCAGGCTGGGCCGCTTTCCGGCGGCTGTAGCCGAGATAACCGCGCGACTCAAGTTGGGCCGATCGATTGACAAAACAGAACAAATGTGCTATACTGTGAGGGTGTGATCAACGCTTAGCCCGTATAAGGAGGTAGTGGCTATGAGTTGGGAAATCGTGTGTCTCGCAACTGCCGAGTATGAGTCACGCTTGCGCAGGGCTGAGGAAGCTCGTCTGGCCCGCGAAGCCAGGCGGCTCTACGCGCACCCGGCCCCACAGACGCTTCAACATCTGCGCGGGCGTCTAGGCCATAGGCTGGTGGCATGGGGGATGGCGCTTCAGACGCCTGCGGACAGAGCCTTACACGATATGACGGCGATGCAGCCGAAGTAGACGAAGCTGATCTTTTTATTTCAAATACGAGACCGGATACAGGATGAGGGGTGGGCCGCGTGGGAGGCGGTCCGCCCCTCATTGTTCGTCTCATTGATCGTCCGCTTCTATAGCTCCGGCGCGCGTTGGGCGATGCGCTGGCGCACCAGTTCCACAAACTCGCCCACAGGTAGCCCGTTTTGGCGGCTGCCGTCGCGCTTGCGCAGCGACACCGTCTCTTGCGCCACCTCCTGGTCGCCCACCACCAGCATATAGGGCACTTTCATCAACTGCGCGCTGCGGATCTTAGCATTCATGCGCTCGGCGCTCAGGTCGGTCTGCACACGCACGCCTGCCTCCGCCAGCCGCCGCTCGATCTGCAGCGCATAGTCGTTGTGCGCGTCGGTGATCGGGATCACCGCCACCTGCTGCGGCGCCAGCCAGACCGGGAAATTGCCGGCATAGTGCTCAAGCAGGAAGCCGATCATCCGTTCATGCGTGCTGAGCGGCGCGCGGTGAATGCAGAGCGGTGTTTCCTCCTTGCCCTCGGCGTTGACAAAGGTCAGGTCAAAACGCTCCGGCTGGGCAAAATCCACCTGGTTGGTCGCCAAGGTGAACTCGCGGCCGATGGCGCTCCAGATCTGCACGTCGATCTTCGGCCCATAAAAGGCGGCCTCGTCGGGCGCCTCTACAAAGGGCACGTTGCCGTTGATCATGGCGCGGCGCACCATCTCCTCGGTCTTGGCCCAGAGCCGCGGGTTGTCAATGTACTTCTTGCCCAGCCCTTTGGGGTGATGGGTGCTCAGGCGCATCACATAGCGGTCGATACCGAACAGGTCGAAGTAGCGCCGGTACAGATCGATCACGGCCATAAACTCCTGCTCGAACTGTTCCTCGCTGCAGTAGATATGCGCGTCGTTCATCTGCATCGAGCGCACACGCATCAAGCCAAACAGCTCGCCGCTCTTCTCATAGCGGTAGCAGGTCCCATACTCTGCCAGGCGCAGCGGCAGTTCGCGATAGCTGCGCGGCTTGCTGCCAAAGAGCTTGTGGTGCATGGGGCAGTTCATCGGTTTGACATAGTAGCGCACCCCCTCCAACTCCATGGGTGGATACATGGACTCGGCATAATAGGGCAGATGGCCGCTGCGCAGGAAGAGCGCCTCCTTGCTCAGATGCGGTGTGCGCACACGCTGATAGCCCGCCTCGCGCTCCACATCCTTGGCGAGCCGCTCCAACTCCTCGATGAGGATGCCGCCATTGGGCAGCCACAGCGGCAGCCCCGGCCCCACCTCTTCGTCGAAGATGAAGATCTCCAGATCACGGCCCAGCTTGCGATGGTCGCGTTTCTTGGCCTCTTCCAACAGCGCCAGATGCTGGTTCAGCTCCTGCTTGTTGCGCCAGGCTGTGCCATAGATGCGCTGCAGCATGGGGTTGTGTTCGTCGCCGCGCCAGTACGCGCCGGCCACGCTCAACAGCTTGAAGGCGTCGGGCGCGATCTGGCCGGTATGCTCCACATGCGGCCCGCGGCACAGGTCCTCAAACGTATCCTGCTTATAGGTGCTGATCACCGGCTTGGCCTGTAGCTCGTTGCCATACTCGTCGGTCGCGCCCTGGTCCAGCCCGTCGATCAGCTCCAGCTTATAGGGTTGGTCTTTAAAGAGGGCGCGCGCCTCGTCGGCGCTCACCTCACGATAGACAAACGGGTGTCGCCCGGCGATGATCTGGCGCATCCGCTTTTCGATCTGCTCCAAATCCTCCGGCGAGAAAGTGCGCGGCTTGCCCTGTTCGTCCGTGCCCAGGTCAAAGTCATAGTAAAAGCCGTTCTCGATCGGCGGCCCGATCGCGATGCGCGCCTCGGGGTAGAGTTCCAACACCGCCTCGGCCATCACATGCGCCGCGCTGTGGCGGATGCGATAGAGCCAATCTTGCTCGTTTTGCTTGTCGCCGTTCATCGGTTCCTCCAGATAGGCTAGCCATACCGGACTCGCGCCAGCGTCCGGCAAACAGTTCACCGGCTGCGCCGGTCATTCGGGCGGCTCGACCTCGCCGGCCAGCCAGGCTGCCGCCCACCAAGTCAACATCAGCAGATGGGCCATGCCCTGCGGCAGCGGCGCGGTGTAGATCCATTCCTCCAGGCGGTGGGCGTTGCCCCCTTCGGTGACCCCGACACAGACGGCGGGGATGCCCCGGCTGAGCGGGATGTTGGCGTCGGTGCTGCTGATGCGCAGGTCGGGTTTGCCGCTCCAGCCGGCCGCGGCCAGCGCCGCCTGCGCCGCCCGCACCAGCGCATGGCCGGGCGGGAGCTCGCCGGGCGGACGGTCGCCGATCGTCCGCACCGTCGTCGTGACCCCACGGCGCTCCCACTTGGGCGCCTGATAGCGGCTCACAATCGCCAAGGCCTGCGCCACAATCGCCTGGAGCGCCTGCGTCTCTTCGCTGCGCAGGTCCAGTTCCAGCCAGGCGCTTTGGGCAATGGTGTTGACCGACGTGCCGCCTTCCATACGCCCAATGTTAAAGGTCGTGCGTGGCGTCTCCGGCGGGTGCAGCCGCGAGAGATCGGCGGCGATCTGCGCCAAGACATGCAGGGCGCTGGCCGCTCCAAAGTCACTCCAACTGTGCCCGCCCGGCGCGGTGACCTGGACACGGAAACGGCGCGAGCCAAGCGCACGGTGGACGATGCGCCCCAGCCCCATGCCTTCGATCACAATGCACGCGCCGATCTCCGGCTGGAGCAAGTCAACCGCCGCCCGCATCCCGCGCAGGTCGCCCAGCCCCTCCTCACCGCTGTTGGCGACAAACCAGATGCTGCTGGGCGGCAGGGGCAGCGTCTGGAGTACTTCCGCCAATGCCAGCAGCGCGGCCACGCCGGTCGAGTTGTCGCCGATGCCCGGCCCATAGATGCGCTCTTGGGCGGCATCGCGCGTGATGCGCAGGTCTGTCCCCGCGGCAAAGACGGTATCCGTGTGCGCGCTCACCAGCAGCGCCGGGCCGCTGCCTGCGCCGGGCAGCCGGCCATAGACATTGCAGAGCGCATCCTGCTGCACATCGCGCAGCCCCAAGTGGCGCATCTGCGTCTCCACCCAGGCCGCGCGCGCGCCCTCGTCGCCGGTGGGCGCGGCGATCTGCTGGATTGTCACGCACAGGTCGGTCAGGCGCGTGATGGGCAGGGGAAAGTGCTGCGCAGCAGCCATGACTTCCGGATAGCGGCGGATGCTTTCCATGACACGTCCTTGGGTCTCGCTTCAGGGCGCTCCAGCGCCAAAAAACAAAAAAGCCCCGTCCCCATGGGACGAAGCTTGCGCTCGCGGTTCCACCCATCTTACCCCGGCCTCGATCAACTTCCCCCGATCGATTTCCAGCGTCGGGCCGGTGGTCACTTAGGGGGCAGATAACGGTGCCAACCGGAACAGGCTACTGGGCGGGTGCGTTCGCCTGTCCACTCCCAGGGGGTCTTCAAAAGGATTGCCTGCTGCGGCTTTCAGCCCAAGGCCGCAACTCTCTGGAGGCAATGACCCTTTCTACTGCGCCTGGTCATCGCGTTCAATGCTATGGCGTTGAATTTACTGGCCGGCCCCAGCCCGGTCTGCCGGGCGGGGATCAGAACCACCCGGCACACGCTACGCACACCGTGCGATGAGATGCCGGGTGAAGAGTGGGAGATACTGGACTTGAACCAGTGACCTCTACGATGTCAACGTAGCGCTCTAGCCAACTGAGCTAATCCCCCGCAGCAGTCCTGAGTATAGCATAGCTCTGGGGCAAGGGCCAAATTTCTCAGTTGGGGAAAATATAGCCGCTGGCGCCCATGCTCATCGCTTCGACCTCGCGCTGCGTGCCCACCATATGTTCGAGCAGCAACAGTTCACACGAGAGCAAATAGCGCTCTCGGTCCAACATCTCCGGGATTCCGGCCATCTCCAACAGCTTTTGCTTCTCGGCGTTGCTCACCTGCAGCGCAATCGCCACCAAAAAGGCCAGCGTGGTCGGGTCTTCGGGCAACCGGTCCAATTTAAGCTGCGTCTGGCTGGCCTTGCTCAACAGCTCCACATATTCGATGATCTTGGGCCGCACCTGATAGACCATGTCTTGCGCGGCGCGCGTGCTGCCGTTGACCACCGGAAAGACAGAGACCTTGGCGCTCAGATAGCTGTGGCTGCGCACCAGCTCCAAAATTCGAAAACGCTGCGTGCCCACCACCATGATATTCATATGCCCCTCTGGTGTGTACTCGACACGCGTGATGCGCGCCGCCGTGCCGATCCAATGGGGCTTGGCCGGACCGCCGACCTCGTGCCCCTCGCGGATCAGGGTCACGCCAAAGGGGATCTGCTCTGCGATACAGCGGTCGATCATCTCCCGATACCGTGGCTCGAAGATGTGCAGCGGCAGCATCATGCCGGGGAACAGCACCACGTTCAGCGGGAATATCGGCAATTCCATAGGCAAATTCCGTTGACCCTCAGAGTGTCCCTGTCCCTGCAAGGGCCCGCGCGCTGCATTCATGCATCTCTCTCCTACGCATGCACTTCGGCACAAGCACCGGCTTGTCGCGCTGCATGTCAATCCTCAAAGCCTCTTCTTAAGCACCCTCTGCGCTTACGTATCCTCTTCATCGGCCAGCGCCGGCAGCGCGGCCAGGTCTACCTTCATCAACTCGCGCATCACCGTGGTGGCGAATGCGCCTTTGGGCAGTTGAAACTCGACGACCACGCTCGGCCCAGTGCCATCCGGTGGGGCATCGAGTATGCGCACGCACAGGTCGCCGGCCAACAGACGGCCTAGGCGGCGCGTCCCTTCGACACGCGCCGCAGTCAAATGCGCCAAGGTAACGGGTGATTCGGCCAGCACCTGCGCTTCTAGCGCGGCGGCCTCCGCCTGTGCTTCCCACATTTTGGGGCCATAGAGGGGCGCTGTAAAACTGATCTCATGCTGGGCATAGCGCGGCTGCTCTTGGGCCACGTCCTCGACGTTAAACATGCCGCCGGTGGCATATTTCTTGGCGACATCCCCCGGCAGCAAATGGTCGAACGCGCCGATCTCCAGACGCCGGGCCAGATAACGGTTGCAGAGATAGCTCTGATAGCTGCTGATCAAAAAGCGACGCAGCCAGCGGTCGCGCTGAGTGCGCTCGCCCAGGAGCAGCGCCAACCCTTGGCGCACGTTGCCGCCGTCGAAGCCAAACCGCTGCGGGCCAAAGAAATTGGGCAGCCCTTGGCTGTGGATGGCCTGCACGATGGCTGCCAGCCGCGCCTCGGCTTCGGCAGCGCCGCAGCCAATGTTCGACACACGGATGACGAAACGGTTGCCCAACAAATGGCCCGGCTGCAGTTTGTTGCGA
>QEUY01001055.1 GCA_003577365.1 Chloroflexota bacterium
CCGCAAAGGACGCAAAGAAGAGAGCAGAGAAGAAAGAAAAGGAAATTTAGGATAGCAAGGCGGAGATTGTCCCATCTCGCAATCTAGACTTTCTGCTCTCTTTTGTTCTTTTTCTGGACTTTGCGTTCTTTGCGTCCTTTGCGGTTAAACCTCTGCTTCTACAAGCTCGCGCCGCCGTCCACCTGGAGATTGGTCCCCGTCACCATGCTTGCCTCGTCCGACGCCAGGAAGAGATAGGCATAGGCGATCTCCTCCGGCTGCACCAGGCGGCCCATCGGCGTGGAGGCCAGCCGCCGCTGCAAATTCTCCGGGTTGTCGATGCTGGTGCTCCAGTCGTTGGGGCTGTGCGGCTGGTTGCCGCGGATAAAGGGCGTATCCACATGATAAAGGGCGTATCCACATGGCCGGGCGAAACCAAGTTGCAGCGGATGTTGTCCTTGGCATACGCCCTGGCCGCGGCGCGCGTCAGCCCCAAGATGCCGACCTTGCTGGCCGCATAGCCGGGGTTATCGCCGCAGCGCGTCGTCGCAATCGAGCCGATGTTGATGATCGAGCCACCCCCGGCGCGGCGCATGGCCGGAACCGCGGCCTTGATCCCCAGAAACGCGCCGGTCAGCGCCGTCTCCATGATCAGATGCCACATTTCCTCGGTCTGGTCGTCGAAGGAAACGCGGAAATTGGCCCCGGCGTTGTTGCAGAGGATGGTCAGGCTGCCAAACGCGGCTTCGGCCTGCGCCACTGCCTCCGCCCACTGCTCGGCGCGGGTCACGTCCAGCGGCGTGTTGAGGGCGCGCCCGCCCGCGGCGTTGATCTCGTCCACCACACGCTGGCCGTTGCCGGTGTGGATATCCGCCACGCAGACCGCTGCGCCTTCTTGGGCAAAGAGCCGCGCCTGCGCGCTGCCCATGCCGCCCGCCCCGCCGGTAATCAACGCCACCTTGCCTGCTAACCGCATACCTGGTTCCTTCCTATTCGATGATGGATAAGCGCGGGCATAGAGTGTAGCGGCGGTTTTCCAACCGCCGGCCCAGTCCGCCGATGGCGCGGATCAGTGCGCCACGCGACCACCGTCCACATGCAGCGTCGTGGCGGTGATGTAGGAGGCCTCGTCGCTCGCCAGAAAGAAAATGGCGTTGGCGATCTCCTCTGGCCGGCCCAACCGGCGCAGGATACAGCCGTCGCTCTCCTTTTCCTCCAGCTCGCGCTTGCGCGCTGCCGGGTCGACGGCCTGGGCAAAGTGCATCTCGGTCACCGTCCACCCCGGCGCAACCGTGTTGGCGCGAATGCCGTACGGGTAGAACTCGCACGCCATCGTGCGTGTTAAGGCGCAGATCGCGGCTTTGCTGGCGTCATAGACCCAGGAGTTGGGCCGCGGGCGGAAGGCCGCTTCGGAGGAAACGTTGACAATGGCCGCGCCCTTCGCAGCGCGCAACAGCGGCAGCAGCGCCTGGGCCATCAGCGCCGGCGCACGCAGGTTCACCGCCACCTGCAAATCCCAATCGGCGTGGCTTGTCTCGGCAATAGAACGGGTGCGGACGATGCCCGCGTTGTTGACCAGCGCCTGCAGCGTCTCGACGCGCTGCGCCAGCGTCACGCCGCAGGCCGCAATGGCGGCTTCGTCCGCCAGGTCCACGGGCAGGACAAAGCCCGTTCCGCCCAGGTGGGAAAGCTGCTCCACGACCTGCTGCGCCTTGCGCGCATTGCTGTCTGCCACCACCACCTGCCAGCCGGCGCGGCCAAAGCGCAGCGCCGTGGCCGCGCCGAT
>QEUY01000054.1 GCA_003577365.1 Chloroflexota bacterium
CGACTGGAAACCGGCTGTCCCACGGGCAGCCGGTTTTGTTATTGGGGCTGTGGGACGGCGAGGCGGATTTCGGCCAGGTTGTGGAAACCGTCTGCGCCGCTGGTGTAGACGATCACCAGGACCTCCTGCGCCGCGCGCGACCCCGGCAGACGATAGCCGTCTGCAATGAGAGCGGCCTGTGGCTCCGGCAGATCATGCCAAAGACCGTGGACCGGACGGGTACGGTCTTGCTGGATCGGGCTGCCGCCGGCGTCGAGGAGGTTGCCGCCGTCGCGCAGGGGGCGGACGCTGATCGCAAGTTCCGCCGGCCAGATACCCGACGCCACGCGCCAGAAGAGCGTGACATCTAGATCGGGCGATGCGCCGCTGTTGACGGGTGCGCCGCCAGGCGCAGGCTGGGCTGTGTAGCCGGCCAGGCCGAGGCCGGACATGATAGGGATGTCAAGGGGATTGGCTGTGCCGGGCAGAGCGGCATCGGCTGCCAGTTGAGCCGGTGCGGATAGCCGCACCCATTCGGCCCCCAAGCCTTGGACGGCGAGCCGGTCGCCCTGGGGCATCTCGGCGTAGAGGGTGGGGACTGCCTCCCAGGTGGCGAAGAGCGCCCGGCCCGCGGCCAGCACATCGGCAGCCTGGGTGCTGCTGACCACGGCGAGGTCGGGGCGGATCTGCCAGATCTGGGTCAGGTAGGCGAGGGCCAGGGCGTCGTCGACGGGCGCAAAGAGGCCGGCATGGGCGGGCAGCGGTTCGGCCAGAAGCTGCGCGGCGCGGGTGAGGGCGGTGTCTTCCGGGCGGTGGCGGCTGTCGGCGCGCGGCAGGCTCTGGTCGGCGCGCCAGACGACAGCCAGCCCCAGCAAGACCAGAGGCGCGGCGGCCAAGACGAAACGCCGGTCGAGGCCGGCGCGGCGAGCGACCCAAGCCTGCCACCGCTCGACTGGCGGGACGATGCCCAGCAGGATCAACGGGTAGGCGGGCAGGATGACCTGGAACCAGTTGCCGAAGCGATAGGCCCAGCAGAAGCCCAGATAGAAGAGCAGGGTCGAGATGAGCAAAAAGCGCAGCCGCCGGTCGAAGCCCAGCATGCCCACCAGACCGAGCAGCAGCAGCGGGATAGAAAGCTCCTGCCAGATGAGTTCGGGGAAGCCGTTGCCGAAGAAGGCACGGCCCGGCTCGAAGGCCCAAAGCAATTCCTCGCGACCCTGGGCTGTGCTGACAAAGGACCAGAACCAGGACTGGGCGGAGGGCCAGTCGCCTGCGCCCCACCATTCGGGGTGGTGGGCGCCGCGCAGATAGACATAGGCGTAGGCGGTCAGGGGCAGGGCGGCAGCGGCCACGGCGCTGATGACGATGCGCGGGCGGCGCAGCATCCACGGCGCTTGAACGAGGACGACCGCGACCAGGCCAGGGACGATAAGGGCGACGGTGAGCATGTGCGCCAGGGAAAGGCCGCACAGGAAGGCGAGCGCATAGAGCAGTGATAGGCGTTGGGGCTGTTCGCGCCAGCGCAAGTAGAGATAGAGGATGGCGAGGGTGTGGGCGACGGCGCTGCTGTATTGTTCGGTGGTGGTGGCGTAGTACCAGAAGAAGTAGGTGACGCCATAGAAGGCGGTGAGCAGCAGCGCCAGGGGCCAGTTGCCCTGCGGCCGGCCCGGCGTGCGCGTGAGCCGGCGCACGATGCGCGCCAGCAACCAGAGGCTGAGCAGCGCCCAGAGCGTGCTGTAGCTGCTGAGGATGGGCATGGGATTGGGCTGGCCGCCGCCCAGACGCAGCAGGCTGCGCCAGCCGTGAAACCAGAGCCAGCCGCCCATGGTGTAGAGCGGATAGCCGGGGGCGTTGCTGGGCCGGGCCTGGACCTGCGCATACTGGTGGGTGATCAGGTCGCCGCCGTGCAGCTCATAGGGTTGGAGGCCGGTGTCCAGCGTGGCGGCGTAGAGCAGGGCAAAGGCCAAGAGCAGCAGCCATTCGCTGAACGAGGCCGCATGGGGAAGGCGTACGTGCATGAGGATGTGTCAGGGCGTGATGGGCGGGGTGACGCTCACCTGCGACTGTTTGAGCGCATCATGAACAAGGGTGAGCAGCTTGCGGCGCGCGGCGACTCCTTGCCCATACTGGGCTTTGGCAAAGACGGTCAGGTCTACGCGGTCGCCCAGTGCGCCGTCCTCGCTGAGGATGGTCGGTACCTCCAGGAGTTCGGGCAGTTGTTCGCATAGGGTGGGGACAAGGTCTTCCAGGATGCGCAGGGCCTCGTCTAGCTGGCTGCTCTGGATCGAAACGCGCACGCTGGCGAGGCTGAACTCGCCGCGGCCAAAGTTGCGCACCACGCGCACCTCGCCGTTGGGGATGATGTAGATCTCGCCCGATGGCGAGCGGAGGATCGTCGTGCGCAGGTTGACGTCGATCACGGTGCCCTCGATGCCGAAGATTTCCACCTTTTCGCCGACGTTGTACTGGTCTTCAAAGAAGAAGATCAGGCCGCTGAGATAGTCGCTGACCAGAGGCCGCGCGCCGATGCCAAAGGCCGCGCCAAAGAGGCCCAAGAAGGTGAGCAGCCCGGCGGAATTGACAAAGAGCGAAAGCATGATGATGAACGTAAAGGCGACGATGACCGCCGAGGTCAGATGCGAGGCCAGGCCGGTGATTGTCTTGGCGCGTTGCGGGCTGAGGCCGGCGCTGGAGCGAGCCTCGGCGGCGTGCAGCACCATGCGCCCGACGACGGCCGACAGCAGGCGTGCGGCGAACAGCCCTATGGCGAGGATCAGCGCGGCGGTGATCACGCGCAGGAGGTAATCGGGGATGGTGGTGAAGTCGAGCGATGAGAAGTTTGTGAACATTGGTTACGGATGCTAACACGGCGGTTGGCTGGGGTCAAAGCTGCCGCCGCGATGCGCGCTGAGCCATCGAGCGGGAGTGGCCCCGCTTGCCAGGGCGCGGCGGCGTGCCTATAATGGACGGCTACTTCGAATGTAGGTTTTGAATGTGGGCCGCGTGAGCGGCGGATGATCGAGAAGGGCTTGTATGCATCCTGATCTGCGCAATCGGCGTTACCTGGTAGAAGACGGCGAGCAGTCCTATGTGCGGCGGCCCCTGATCGGGGTGCCGACCGGGCGCGAGAAGTCACAGCGCTTCTTTGGGCTGCCGCTCTATATTATGAATCAGACCTATGTGCGCGCGCTGGAAAATCTGGGCGCGCTGCCGGTGATGATCCCGCTGCAGATGAGCGAGGCCACGCTGCGCGGCATCTTTGAGCGGCTGGACGGGCTGCTGCTGCCCGGCGGCGAAGACGTGGACCCCTCTCATTATGGCGCGGAACGTCACCCGCAGTTGGGGCCGACCGACAAGGAGCGCGACCGCACCGAACTGCTGTTGACCGGGTGGGCGCTGGCGGCGGGGATGCCGCTGCTGGGGGTGTGCCGCGGGGTGCAGGTGATGAATGTCGTCTGCGGGGGCACACTCTATCAGGATTTGCACAGCCAGCGGCCCGACCTGCAGAAGCACGATTATTTCCCCCCGACCTATGAACGATTCCGCATCGTGCATCGCATCGACATCGAGCCGGACAGCGCGCTGGCGCGCGCCCTGGGCGCGGTGCATGAGGTCAATTCGATGCATCACCAGGGCATCGCCGAGCTGGGCGCGGGGCTGCGCGCCGTGGCGCGGGCAGAGGACAGCCTGGTGGAAGCGGTAGAGGTGCCGCATCTGCCCTTTACGCTGGGCGTGCAGTGGCATCCGGAAGAGCTGGCACGCACCGACGACCACAGCACCAGCCTCTTTTATGAGTTTGTGCGCGCCGCGGCAGGGGAGTGGCGCAGCCAGGTGCCGGAGGGGTGGGGCGCGTACTTCACCAGCTTGCTGCGCAACACGGCTGCGCGCGTAAACGGGAACGGCGGCGGGATGGCGTCGCCCGCGGCGCATGAGATGGCAGGCCAGACGTGCTGTGCGTAATGGCAATTCCACCAGCGCATCGCATGATGCCTGGTCAAGTGACCAGGGCAGAATCCGCCCAATTGGCTGATCCTCTGCCCTGCCCCATCCTGTACACTGAGGTAGGTTAACCGTCTCCACAGCTTTGCTCTCCGCAGCGCAACTCCCCACCGCCCGTCCTTGTCGTTGGTCTAGTAGAGTGATCTGGAGGATCGGATCGCATTGGTCGGCTGGAGTACAGGACGCGGACCTAGACAGACTTGCCTTCGCGTGTTTTGGGCGCTAAATCGATCTCGCGGTCGGGCGCGCTGGGCCACGTAAAGTTCTCCTGCCGCCATCACATAACTGAATCGGTGCACGTTCGGGCGCAGACTCACACGATCAATGGAGATCTCAGCGCGGTCACGTCCGGCCTATCTCCTCCGCTGGTATCTTCTCCGTTCAAGTCTTGCGGCCCTCTGCCGTGCCTCTGGGCTTCCCAGAGAAAGGAGAGAAGATACCATGGAATGGGCTCCTATTCACAAGCAGCTAGGGCAACTTACGGTTGCGCCCAATCTTCTTGACTACGAAGCGGCCCGTGCAAGCTTTTCGTGGGAGAGTCTCCACCGCGAATTGAGCGGACTGCCAGCCGGTCGCGGGCTGAACCTCGTGTATGAGGCTGTAGACCGCCACGCCAATACGCTGTGGCGTAATCACCTTGCTATTCGCTGGCTCGGCAGGGATGGCGCTGTCCGAGACTTTACTTACGGCGACCTGCACGAACAGAGCAACCGCTTTGCCAACATCCTTGATGCCTTTGGCATCTGCAAAGGTGACCGAGTTTTTGGCCTCTCGGAACGGATCCCAGAGTTGTACTTTGCGGCATTAGGCACGCTGAAGCATACCAGTGTCTTTTGCCCGCTTTTTTCTGCCTTTGGTCCGGAGCCGATTCACCAGCGTCTAGGCCTAGGCGATGCCAAGCTTCTGGTCACCACGCAGCGCCAGTATGAGCGCAAGGTAGCCCAACTGCGCTCCACACTGCCTGAACTCAAATTCGTCCTGCTGGCCGATATCGGGGAAGATGTGAGCGACGATGTGCTTTCGCTGCCTCGTTTGCTGAATGAAGCGTCCCCGTGCTACACCATCCCGGCCACAGACCCCGAGGATATGGCCTTTCTCCACTTCACCAGTGGAACGACGGGCATGCCCAAGGGCGCCATCCATGTCCACAGTGCTGTCTATATGCACTATATGACCGGTAAATACGCCCTTGACTTGCACCCGGAGGATGTGTACTGGTGTACCGCCGATCCTGGGTGGGTTACAGGCACCTCCTACGGCATCAGTGCGCCGTTATGCCATGGCGTCACGAGCATCGTGGATGAGGCGGAGTTTGACGCCGAGCGTTGGTACCAGAACCTGGAACGGGAACAGGTGACGGTTTGGTATACCGCGCCCACTGCTATCCGGCGGCTGATGCGGCTAGACCTGGAACCGCGTAAGCAGTTTGACCTGAGCCGGCTGCGCTTTGTGGCTAGTGTGGGTGAACCCCTTAACCCCGAGGCTGTGGTATGGGGCATGGAGAAATTGGGGCTGCCAATTCACGACAACTGGTGGCAGACCGAGACGGGCGGCATCATGATCGCCAACTACCCGACGATGGATATCCGGCCCGGATCCATGGGGCGTCCCCTGCCAGGGATCGAAGCGGCGATTGTCCAGCGCAGCGAGGATGGCAGCGTTTCGGTGGTCGAGGAACCCAATGTGCAGGGCGATCTGGCGCTGCGGCCCGGTTGGCCTTCCATGTTTCGCGGCTATCTGCACGACGAGGAACGCTATCAGAAATGCTTTGTGGACGGGTGGTATATCACCGGCGACCTGGCCGAACAGGATGAAGACGGTTACTTCTGGTTTATCGGCCGCGCCGACGACATTATCAAGACCGCCGGCCATATGGTGGGGCCGTTTGAGGTAGAAAGCGCCTTGATGGAGCATCCGGCTGTGGCCGAGGCGGGGGTGATCGGTGTCCCCGATCCGATCATCGGCCAGATCGTCAAGGCGTTTGTCGCGCTGCGGCCACCCGCCCAACCGAGTGAGGCGCTGCGTTTGGAGCTGCTAGGTTTTGCCCGCCAGAGACTTGGCTCTGCGGTTGCGCCCAAGCTGATCGAGTTTGAGGATAACCTGCCCAAGACGCGCAGTGGCAAGATCATGCGCCGGCTGCTCAAGGCACGCGAACTGGGGCTTCCAGAAGGCGATGTCTCTACGCTGGAGTCCGCCGAAACCGAAAATCGCCTTCGTCCGGTCGCTGCTGCCTAGAGAGTTGTTAGAAGATCATCGGAAGTCCGATATAGGACAACGTGACTATTCAGATCCGACTACACTCACCCAGTGCGGAGGTAATCCCATGACAACGATGACTGTTGCGCGTGCCGGGCCGTCCGAGGCGGCTGCTCTGCCCGAGCTAGACCGCACACAGGCGCACAAGCTGTTGGGTCAAATGATCCTCATCCGTCGCTTCGAGGAGAAGTGCGTGGAGCTGTATGGCGCAACCAAGATTCGCGGGTTCATGCATCTCTATGACGGAGAAGAAGCGATTGCGGTCGGCGTGATGCACGCACTGACACCAGAGGACGCAGTCGTGGCGACCTATCGGGAACATGGACAGGCCATTGCGCGTGGCATCGCACCCGGCGCAGTGATGGCTGAGATGCTTGGCAAGCAGGAAGGCTGTGCACGTGGCCGCGGCGGCTCGATGCACATGTTCGACTCAGCTACCCGCTTCTACGGAGGAAATGCCATTGTCGGCGGCGGGCTGCCATTGGCGGTCGGCATGGCATTGGCCGACAAACTGCGCGGGCTGAACCGCGTGACCGTCTGCTTTTTTGGCGATGGCGCGGTGGCCGAAGGGGAGTTCCACGAATCGCTCAACCTCGCCTCGCTCTGGAAAGCGCCTGTGCTTTTTGTCTGCGAGAACAACCAATATTGCATGGGCACTGCGCTGAAGTATTCCCAAGCCGAGACTGACATAACCGTAAAGGCGGCGAGCTTCCGCATCCCCGCCCAGGCTGTCGATGGCATGGATCTGTTAGCCGTGCAGGCGGCAGCCCAGCACGCCGTAGATGCGATCCGCAGCGGGCAAGGACCGCAGTTCTTGGAGTGCCGTACCTATCGTTTTCGCGCCCACTCTATGTTCGATGCTGAACTGTATCGCGATAAAGCCGAGGTGCAAGAGTGGCGTAAGCGTGACCCAATCCCAATGTTTGCCGAGCATCTTATGAAGCAGGGGTTGCTGACCGATGTAGAACGGAACGATCTCGAGAAGGCTGCGCTGGCCGAGGTGCAAGCTGCGGTCATCTTTGCCGAGGCTGGCACCTGGGAGCCGGTCGAGGACTTATGCCGCTTTGTCCATTCCGACAACCCCGAAGCGGCGATTCACTATGTTCTTCCACCGGTCGAGCCGCCTTCCGCCGAAACGCGCGAGATCACCTATCGCGAGGCGATGCGTGAGGCTATGGCCGCGGCTATCCGGCGTGACCCGCGTGTCTTCCTGATGGGGGCGGATGTGGGGCGCTACGGCGGCTGTTTCGCCGTCAGCAAAGGGCTGCTCCAGGAGTTTGGACCGGAGCGTATCCTGGACACGCCGCTATGTGAATCGTGCTATACGGGGGCCGGGATCGGCGCAGCGCTGAACGGCTTGCTGCCAATCGTGGAAGTCATGACTGTCAACTTCAGCCTGCTGGCAGCGGACCAAATCATCAACAACGCCGCCACGATCCTCCACATGTCGGGCGGGCAGTTCAATGTGCCCGTGGTGATCCGCATGGCGACGGGCGGGGGCAAGCGCCTGGCGGCCCAGCATTCCCACTCCTGGGAGAATCTATATGCCCATGTGCCGGGGCTGAAGGTGCTTGCGCCGGCCACTGTGGAAGATGCGCGCGGGATGTTGGAAACAGCCTTGGCCGACCCCGACCCTGTATTGCTCTTCGAGAACTCACTGCTCTATAACATGAAGGCGCATTTGCCTGTTAACGCAGGCCCGGTGGAAATCGGCCATGCCAAGGTGCATCGGCAAGGCAAAGACATTTCCATCATCACCTACAGCATCAATCTCTTCAAGGCGCTGGAGGCAGCGGAGACGCTGGCGCAAGAGGGCATTGACTGTGAAGTCGTGGACCTGCGCACATTGCGCCCGCTGGACGACGCCACGATCATGGCTTCGGTCGCCAAAACTCACCGCGCACTCATCGTGGACGAAGGTTGGCGCAGCGGGAGCTTGGCCGCGGAGATCAGCGCACGCATCATAGAACAAGCCTTCTATGACCTGGACATGCCGGTGGCGCGGCTCTGCACTGCAGAGGTGCCGCTGCCCTACGCCGGTCACATGGAGGATGCCGCTATACCGCAGGCGGAGACAATCGCCGCTACGGTGCGAAGGATGGTGGCCCATGCGTGAATTTGTCATGCCCAGCTTGGGCGCGGATATGCAGTCGGGCAAGGTGCTTGAATGGATGGTCAAACCAGGCCAGCAGGTGCATCGCGGCGACATCATCGCCGTTGTCGGCACCGAGAAGGGTGACATCGAAGTCGAGATCTTTCAAGATGGGATCATAGAGCTGCTATGCGTAGAGGCCGGCCAGGAGGTCGCCGTAGGCAGCCGCCTGGCTACGCTGCGCGTTGAGGGCGCAGTGGAGGCTGCTCCGCCGGCAGAAGCGGCCATACCCGCCGCAGTACCCATTCCCGCGGCGGCAGCCATGCCGGTGACCGCGCCGGCTGCTGGCAACGGCCACCGTATTCGAGTATCGCCGCTGGCGCGCAAGTTAGCCGAGGAGTTAGGCGTAGATCTGGCACGTATCCATGGCACTGGGGAGCATGGCGCGATCAGCCGCGGCGACGTGGAGAAGGCAGTAGCCGAACAACGCGCTGCCTCCACTGCTGCCCCACCATCCATACTGCCTGCTGAGCCGATCCCCGGCGTCATCTCACCCCCGGCGGCCCCCACCCCGGATAAAGCCTCGGTTGACTTCCAGACCGGTATGCGCCGCGCCATTGCACTAGCCATGGCACGCGCCAACCGTGACATTCCGCATTACTATCTGCAGACGCGCATCGATATGCAGCCGGCGCTGGCATGGCTAGAGGCAGAAAATCTGAAACGGGCTGTGAAAGACCGCGTGCTTCCGGTGGTGGTGTTGATCAAGGCGGTCGCCAAGTCGCTGGCGCGCGTGCCCCAACTCAACGGCTACTGGGTCGATGACCACCTGCAAGTGTCGGAGGCGATCCACATCGGCTTTGCCATCGCACTGCGCCAGGGTGGACTCGTGACCCCGGCCATCCACCATGCCGACCTCAAGACCATGGACGAGATGATGGAAGCGTTGCGCGACCTGATCACCCGCACGCGCGCCGGGCGGTTGCGCAGTTCAGAACTGACCGATGCCACCATCACCCTGACCAGCCTGGGCGATCTGGGAGTGGAAACGGTCTATGGCGTCATCTATCCTCCGCAAGTGGCGTTGGTCGGCATGGGCAAAATAACTGAGCAAGTGTGGGTGGATCACGGCATGATCGGCGTGCGCCCGGTTCTGACCGCGACCTTGGCCGGTGACCACCGTGCTACTGATGGGCGTACTGGGGGGCAGTTCCTGGATGCGCTGGATGGCTACCTGCAGACACCGGACAAACTTTGGGAATAAACTATGCCCCGCGAGGCCTGGGGCCGGTCGGATTGGGCAGCCCCAGGCAAGGCGGGGATCAGACCATCGCCGAAAGCGAGAGAGATATGACTACGCGGGTGACTTTGACCCCGGATACTGTCAAGACGGTCGTACTTCAGCAACTACAACAGCTTGCGCCGGAGGCGGATTTCGACCGGCTGAACCCAGGCGAGGATGTTCGGCGCGCGCTCGATATTGATTCGTTCGACTTTCTCAACTTGCTGATAGCCCTAGAAAAGATTCTGGGGGTGTCTGTGCCTGAAGCGGATGCAGGCCGCCTAAGTTCGCTTGACGACCTAGTTGGCTATCTTGTGCTGCACAAGCCAGCCTGACTCGAAGAGGGCGCTGCCATTGGCGCAGGCTGTGGCGGGCCAGACGTGCTGTGCGTAGAGGTTTGATCGGACTAGGGATGAGATGAGGCGCCCTGCAGAGGGGTCGTAGGTGCGCGCCCTAAAGTACATCAAGCCCGTGTCGTCGAGGCGCGGGCCGGTGTAGGTACGCTCAAAGGCAAGGTCGCCCCCGCTGCGCTTCGTGCCATAGGCCCGATACAGCCGGCTGCCCGTCACATTTTGCCCTGGGCCGTCAGCATCACGCTGCCCAGCGCACCGTCAACCCAATATATCTCCACCGTTGTCCCCTTGGGTCACCGTGCGCAGGCGGTTAGCGGCGTCCCAAGCCAGCGTCTGCTCCGCTCCGTCCCATCCAGATATTGGCGCTGGGTCAGGTTGCCGTTGGCAGCCCCCTAGCTTGATCCCCTATCTCTCCTATCTATCGTATGCCGCGGCCTGCCGCTTGCACGCGCGCTTCGTCCGGCGCAAAGCGTTGCACATCTGTTCCAGGCACGGTTGGGAAAAACGCCGAAAATCAGGTATACTAAGGCGCGAGTTTGCAGGTTTTTTTGGACGAGATGAGGCGTTGAGGTAGAGGCATGGATGAGAATTTTGAACCCCGAGACGGCGATCAAGAGGCCGAAGAGTACGCCGGCCTGGCTGCCGCAGGCAGCGACAACGGCGCGTCGCCGGTGAACGGCGACGGCTACAACGTGGGC
>QEUY01001056.1 GCA_003577365.1 Chloroflexota bacterium
GACCTGACCGAACCGGTCTATCTGCCCGAAAAGGCCTTTGCGCCGGGCCGCTACTTCTGGCGCTGGGAGTCCGGCGGCGAGCAGTCGGAGCCGTTCACCTTTGAGATCGCGCCCGGCGCGGTGACGCTGGAGATCCCGCCCGCCGCCGAGTGGCTGGCGCGCTTCGCCGCCGGCCACCCGCGCATCTATGGCACGCCCGGCCAGGTGGCCGACCTGCGCGCCCGCTTCGCCCAATCCACATCGCCCACCAAGGACAAACTCCTGGCCGACGCTGCCTGGCTGCTGGGCGAAAGCCATCACCTGGCCGAGCCACCTTTTCTGCCCGACATCAACCGTGACTATGAAGCGTGGTTTGCCATCTGGTATGAGATCCTGTGGGATTCGCGCGCTTTTGTCAAAGGGGCCGAAACGCTGGCCCTGGCCTACCTGTTGACCGGCGACGTGCGCTTTGCCCGCGCTGCCTGTGCGCGCATGGCCTCGATCGCGCAGTGGGACCCCGACGGCTCCAGCGAGGTGAACCACAACAGCGAAGCGCATATGTCGGTGATCTGGCACGGGCCAAAGGCGTGCGATTGGGTGTGGGAGCATTTCACCGACGACGAGCGCGCCGTGGTCGTCGCCCAGTTCCGCCGCCGCGGCCAAAACCAGTTCAACAGGGCGCAAGATCGTCTTTCTGGCGATGACCGCGCTGGTCTTTCATGACGAGATCCCGGAGGCCGCAGGTTGGCTGGAGTGGCTGCGCCCGATCCTATGCGGCATCTGGCCGATCTGGGCGGGCGACGACGGCGCTTGGGCCGAGGGCATCTCCTATGCCACGGCGTATGTCGAGATCATGACGATGTTCGCCACGGCGCTCAAGCGCGGCGCAGGGGTCAACCTCTACCGTCGCCCCTTCTGGCGCAACCATGCGATCTGGCGGCAGTACACCTTTCCGCCCTACGCCGAATGGATCGGCTTTGGCGATCACACCGAGCGCTGGGCCAGCACCTGGATCACCAATGCCGACCTGGTGGAACAGATCGCGCGCGAGACCGGCTCCGCCGACCTCGCGCCCTATATTGCCCAGGTGCGCGCCGAAGCTGCCGTCAGCCCCTCGGTGACCGAACGCAACCTGCCGGGCATCACGTCCGAACTGCTGCTGGTGCAACTGCTCGACCAGGAGGTCGCCGGCCTGCCCGAATTTGCACCGGAGGCCGCCCAGGACTATCGCGACACACGCTCAGACCTGCACCGCGTCTTTGCGGGCGCGGGCTGGGCCGCCATCCGCACCGACCTGGCCGACCCGGCGCGCGACGTGGCCCTGATCTTCCGCTCGTCGCCGTACGGCGCCATCAGCCATGCCCACGCCAGCAACAATGACTTTATCGTGCATGTGGCGGGGCGGGCGATGGCCATGCCCAGCGGCTATTACGACGGCTATGGCTCAAACCATCACGCCCACTGGGTCTGGCACACCAAGTCTCACAACTGCGTGACGCTCTCAGACGCACCCCAGATCATGCGCTCACACGCGTCGGTGGGCGCGGTGGAGCATGCTGTCGAAGATGAGCGGCTGATCTATTGGCGCGGCAATGCCGACGCCGCCTATGCCGACCGTGCGGCGCGCTGCCGGCGGCATGTACTCTTTTTCAAATCCAGCCAGGCGCTCTTGATGGTGGACGAATTTGTGGAAAAACCGGGGATGGTCTCGGCGCTGCAGTGGAACATCCACGCCTGGGAACGCTTCGCCGTAGACGAGACGGCGCGCGCCTTCCGTCTGCGCCGTGGAGAGAGCGAACTCCACGGCCACTTCCTCTATCATCACAACGCCTTTTTCACGCTGACCGAAGGCTGGGATCCGCCGCCGCAGAGCGCCAAATCCTACGCGCAGTGGTATATGCAATATCACCTGCGCTTCACCACGTCGGGCTTTGGCAACCGCACGCTGGGCGTGGTGCTCTGTCCCGGCCATGCCCAGTTGA
>QEUY01000055.1 GCA_003577365.1 Chloroflexota bacterium
ATTGACAGGCAGCCTGCCACCGGCTATACTGCCAGGCGTTGTGCCACTGTCGTCCCAATTGATCTGGCCCGCGTGGCGGGCACAGTTTGCGCACCCTTCTGGCTGCGCCTGGGAGGAGTATCCGATGGCTGTATCGATAGGGCTGGAGCCACAGCCCCACCGGCGTATCACCCCCTTTGGCCTTGCGGCGCGCCCCTCTGCGCCTGCACGCCTCCACCCCTGCACCACTTGCTCCTGTTGTACTTGCCCCTGTTGTCCCTGTTCCTGTTGTACCCGCTAATCCGATTGGTGTAGCTACACCGGCACTTCTCACCCTGCGATCACAGGCTGTTTGAATCGCATATCGCCGCCGGCGTCTGGTGTATTACACCGTGCGCTGCCGCGCGCCCTGGCCTGTCCATGCCGGGCCGGTGCGCGCTGTTCAAGGCCTATCCGATAACATCCGGGCGACGTCCGGGCGTCGCTCATGACCCTACCAACCCCAAGCGAAAGACAGGAGAGAGACCATGACCACCAAGGAGACATTCAACCAAGCGCGGCTGGGCGGTTTGATCGAGGCGATTCGCCAGAAGCCTGAATCGGGCCGCACCGTCTGGCGGGCGTCGACCGCATGGCAGGGCGGCTTCCGCAGCGAGGCCAAAATTCGCGACTTTACCCTGAGCATGGACGAGCCGGATGCCTTGGGCGGCACGAACACCGGCCCCAACATGGTCGAGGTCGTGTTGGGCGCGTATGGCTGCTGCTTGACCACCGGCTATGTCGCCAACGCCGCCCTGCGCGGGATCAAGTTGGAGGATGTGCGCATCGACTTGGAAGGCGACCTCGATCTCAACGCCTTCTTGGGGCTGCAATCGCCCGACCAATGCTGGCCGGGCTATACCAGCGTGCGCGCCAAGGTCACGCTCGTAGCCCCCAACGCCACGCCGGAGGAACTCGAAACGCTGCATCAGACGGTGATCCGCACATCGCCGGTCGGCTCGATCCTCGAACGCCCGATCCAGGTCGCGGTCGATCGGGCAGAATGAGACGGTTGGGGAGAGAAATAAGGATGCCCAGACCGTGGGGTCTGGGCGGTGCTGCGATGGAGGCTGCGATGGAGCGGCGATGCGGTCTGGGCATCCTGTCGAGGCTTAAGTCTCTAAGCCGAGTATAACGCCATTTGTCCGGCTGCGTACTGTCAAGCGGCTGTCAAGGTGCTGTCAAGCGGCTGTCTTGCCTGCCCCCGGCTATGTCGCCGTTGTATTCGATCTGTAGGCGAACCTGGTCTACAATGGACAGGCGCAGCCGCGTTTGGTCTGCGCCCGCCCACACCATAGCAAAGTCAGAAGCAAAGGCAACTACCCATGCAGACTCTGCAACTCGGCCCCAGCGACCTGCACGTCACCCCGTTTGCGTTGGGCTGTTGGTCCTTCGCCGGCGGGCGCTACTGGGGCGAACAAGACCCGGCGCTCTCCATCGCCACCGTCCACGCCGCGCTCGACGCCGGCATCAACTTCTTCGACACCGCCGAAGCCTACGAGACCGGCGCGTCGGAACAGGTCTTGGGCCAGGCGCTGCAGGGGCGGCGCGACCGGGCGATCATCGCCACCAAGGTCGCACCCAACCACCTGGCCGCCGCCGGCGTGATCGCGGCCTGCGAAGGCAGCCTGCGCGCCCTGCAGACCGACTACATCGACCTCTATCTGATCCACTGGCCCAACTGGAGCGTGCCGCTGGCCGAGACAGTGGCCGCGCTCGAACAACTCAAGGCGCAGGGCAAGATCCGCGCCATCGGCGTGTGCAACTTCGGCGTGCAGGACTTGACGGAGGTCCTGGCCCTGCACCCGATCGTCACCAACCAACTGCCCTACAATCTGCTCTGGCGCGTGATCGAGCGTGAGATCTTGCCGGTCTGTCTGGCGCATGATGTGGGGCTGATGTGCTACAGCCCGCTGGCGCAAGGGCTGCTCACCGGGCGCTATGCTAGCGCCGGCGAGGTGCCGGATGGCCTGGCGCGCACACGCCACTATGCCGGCAGCCGCGCCGCCGCGGCCCACGGCGAACTGGGCTGTGAGGCCGAGGTCTTTGCCGCGCTAGCGGAGATCCGAGCCATCGCCGCCGAGGTAGGCCGCTCGATGGCCGAAGTCTCGCTGGCCTGGCTGCGCCAACAGCCGGGCGTCGCCACGATCTTGGTCGGGGCGCGCACGCCGCAAGAGCTGGCGCTCAACCTGCCCGCGCTTGAGCTGACGCTGACGCCGGATGTGATCGCACGGCTCAACGCCGTGACCGAGCCGGTCAAGGCCGCCTTGGGCAGCAACCCTGACATGTGGATGGTCCCCTCGCGCATGCGCTGAGGAGAGAGGGAATAGGGCGTGGGAAGTAGGGAGTGGGGGCAGAATCAAACGACTGGGGGTAGCGGAGCTTTCCGCTACCCCCAACTCGATCTACAGACCTAGACGCAGATAGCCGCGGGGATCACTGCGGGGTCAATCACTGCGGGGTCAATCGCTGCGGGGTCAATCACTATGGGGTCACCACAGGACAGGCCGTCGCGCCGCTGGTGGTACAGTTAATGCGCCCCTGAATGGCCGGGCTGACCGGGCTGTTGGCGACGATGTAATCCGACAACACCTCATCCATAAAGTCTTGGGTCGTGATGCGCGGCGTCACCGGCGGGTAGCCGTCGCCCCCGCTCGCCATAAAGTCGTTGATCGCCAGCGTATAGCTGGACGCCGCGGTCAGGTCGACCGCCGCGCCCGTGCAACTGCCATCCGCCGCCTGGCGCACCACAGCCGTGACCCGGCTGCCCGCCGGGGCAGAGATGTCATAGGTGAAGCACAGCCCGGAAACCTGGGGGAACTTGCCGTTTACCGCCGGCATGGCCGAGACGCCATTTTCCAGATAGGCCTTCAACTCGACCCCGTTGATCGCCAGCGTCGCCACCACATTGCCAAAGGGCAACACGCTCAGCACCTGACCGCGCGTGATCAGATAGGGCGGCGGCGTGTAGGCCGGGCAGAAGTCGGTGGGGCTGTCGGTCGTGGGACAGGTCAGGTCGGCGCGCAGCCCGCCGGAATTGGTGATGGCAAAGTCGGTGGTGTAGGCAGCGCGCATGGCGTCGGCGGCGAGATCGCCGACCAGCGATTCACAAGTGCGGCCCGCACCGTTGCCACAGGCGTCGCTGCGCGGCACAAAGCGGGTCGATTCCCCGATCACGGTGTTGAAGATCGGGGCCAGTTCGGCGTTGAGTTCGTCGATGCGCGCCTGGATCGTGGCGTCGGGCGTGAGGCCGATGGTCCAAGGCCTGTGGAAGTCGGCGGTCTTGTAGATGACCTGTTTGGTGTTGGTGTCCACGACCAGCCGGATGCGCGTAAAGCGGACGCCCTTGCTGCGGTTCTCGGTGACCAAGACGCCGTTGGGCCGGCTGCTGATCACCTGGAAGTCGGTATGGTCGCCCAAGACAGCCGCCACGCCCGTCAAGCTATCCGCCAAGGTGATCAGCGGGCCGGTCGGGCTGCTCAGCGTGCCGTCCGTGGCTCCCTCATGGCCGACGGCGATGATCGCCTCCACCTTGCCCTGAGCGCGCAGCCGGTCCACCTCGGCCTGCACCGCGGCTCGCGCATCGGTGACGACAAAGGGGTCCAGGTTGCCGGGGAAGATCAGCGAGGTCAAGTCGGCGTTGGAGAAGCCGACCACGCCCAACTTGAAGCCTGGGAAGTTCAAGACGGTCGAGGGCCGCCACTCGGCGGGCGTCTGGCCCGTGGCCGGGTCGATCAGGTTGCTCGACAGATAGGGGAACTGCGCCAGCGGGATCAGCTCCGTGCGCAGATAGCTCTGGCCGCGGTCAAAGTTGTGATTGCCCAGCCCATCGGCGCTAAAGCCCATTAGGTTCATGATCTCGACAGTGGGCCGGTCGCCGAAGAAGTTGGAGACGGGCGGGGTAGCGCCGACCGAATCGCCTCCGGCCACGGTGATGGTCTCGCCCGCAGCCTCACTGCGATAGAGGTCGAACCAGGGCTTGAGGAAGGCCGCGCCGCCGATGGCGAAAGAGGGATTGCTGGCGCCGCTGCCGCTCACGTTGTCCGCTGTCTCGGCCAGCGGCACAAGTTGGCCGTGATAGTCGCTGATCTGCAGGATCGTCGCCTCCTTGTATTGGCCGGGGCTGGGCAGCAGCGCATAGAGGATGCGGCCGCGTGCGTTCTGCGGCCCTGGAATGCGCATCAAAAAGGCGATGGTGGGCGCAAGGTCCACGGCGCGGATGCCCGCCACCGGGCCTTGTTTGCGGATGCCCGGGCCGGCGGCGACAAAGGTGCCGTGCATGTTGACATTGTGCGCCAGGTCGACCAGGTTGGGCAGATAGCCGTGCTGGCCGAAGAACTGCGAAAAGGCGATGCGCTGGCCGGGCGTGGCCGCGTCAAACTGGTAGGGCGGGCGCAGCACCACGACCACATCGCCGCTGCGGCTGGGGTGGAGCGAATCGCTGCCGTCAATGTTGCGTAGCTGCTCCTTGGTGAAGATGGCGAGCACGACCTGCTTGCCTGGGTGGGCCGGGTCGGTCAGATTCTGGAAGGCGGCGATGATCTGGTCACGCACCGCATTAAAGTCCCCTGCCGCCACCACGCCGCCGGGGTCACGCCCGGCCAGGCTGATATAGATCTGCGCCGTGCCGCCTGCCCAACACGCCTTGGCCTTCGTAGGCGCGCCGCCCACGCGGCAGTTGGAGGTCTGCTCGGTCGCCTGCAGGCCGGCATCCTTGAGCACTGTGCCGGCGTTGACCGCGTACCACTGCGGCGCAAAGCCGTGGTCGGACGAGGCAAAGACCGTAGCGCCGGCCCCCATCAGGCTGCGCGCCAGGGCGAGAGTCTGGTCGGCCTCCTGGTAGGCAGCGCGCAGATAGCCCTCGCGGATCGCCACGCGGCCGTCGGGAATATCGTCGTCGGTGAGGTCATCGTAGTAGGGGTTGGCCGCGCCGTCCATATCGGTGGGTGTGACCAGCCCCATAAACTGGTGGCTGAACTCGTCGGTCACGGGGCTGCCGACGAGCAGCAGGTCCGGTTTGACGCCCAACGTCTGCAGGATGTAGGTGAGATAGGCCCAGTGGGCATCCTTCCACTGCAGCCCCTGTTCGACATAGGTCTCCTCGTCCACGATCCCGGCCTCCAGCGGGGCAAAGTCGGCAGCGGTGGAGGAGGGGAAGGTGGCGTTCAAGGTCTCCTCAAAGGCCGCAGACCCGGCACTGCCCAAGGCGTTATAGGAGGCATTGGCACGGGCGATGGAGGTAAAATAGAGGCGGAACTGGCTGAGGTCGGGCGCAAGCTCGATCACTTTGAGATAGAAGCCCGCCGTCTGACCGGCGCGTGCCCCGGTCAGCGTCAGCTTGACGTTGGCCCATTCGCCCTGCGCCAAACCGGCGACCGCCGCGCTGCCATTCTTGCCGGCAGTAGCAGGGACCACCAGGACGCCATCATAGTTGGTGGTGGCGTCGTTGCTGCTGTCATAGAGATAGAGATCATAGAAACGGTCGACGTTGTCGCTGGCGGGGAAGGCGGTATTGGTCAGCTTGAGCTGTTCCTGCATGGCCGGGCTGTAGGAAGCCGGGACATTGGACCAGCCGGCTGCGGGGTCGAGGTCGACGCGCTGATAGGAGACGCCAAAGGCATTGGCGCCGGCAGGCTGGCCGGCCAGGTCATAGTTGAGCAGGATGCCGCGATTGGAGAAGAAGGTGCGGAAATCGACAACCGGCCCTTGCAGCGCGGGCGCCAGGCTGCGCGAACCGACCCACTCCATCGAGACCACGGTCTTGCCGGCGCGTTCGGCGGCCTGCTGGAGCGTATCAGCCTGCAGCAGACCCGTGGCGGAGAAGCTGGTGCGGTTGTTGAAGTTGCCCTCGCCGGTGCGGTGGAAGGTGTTGTTGGTCGAGCCATGTTCGCCCGGATAGGCGCCGGTGGCGAGCGTATACCAACCCACACCTGTGTTGGGCGGGAAGGCCTGGACCAGGCCATTATCGCCTTTGACGCCCTGGCTGATCAGGTCGGCAAAGGTAGGGAGAGCGCCCTCGGCCACATATTTGTCGACCAAGTCGGGGCGCATGCCGTCGGCGGCAAAGAAGATCACGCCCGTCGAAGTGCCCGGCTTGGCCGGGGAAGGGGCGACAGGTGGGGCCGGTTTGCCAGAGGCCGCCGGGTTGCCGGCGGCTCCCGGCTGTGCGCCGGGGATGGCGGGCAGATAGACCTCATTGCCGCCGGCCTGCCCGACATGGGCGAGGGTGGGTTGGGGCAGCACTGCCACAGCCAGCAGACAGAGAACGGCGAACACGCGTACAAACGATTCCCGGTACATAGGTCTGCTCCTCTTTAAATGTATGCCACTGTGCGTACTACAAAAAAGCCAAACGGCGGGGCGGAAGGTCACGCGCCGGAACCGCAGCACCCAATGCAGGCGGGTGGGCGAGGTGAAGGCGAACGGAAGTCAACAGAGGCAAAACGACATTGGAGCGGCGCTGCCGACACGCGGCCCAGCCATCCGAGTATTGCTGACCGGACCATCTCTATTATCGCAAGTCCGCGGCGGCTGTCAATCCCCCAAAATCGCGACAGATTTTGGCCGCGCGCCCCGCACGCCCTGGCGTCTTCCGGCGAGGACCGAAACCCAAGTGCAGTGCAAAGGGCAGACATGGGTTAAAGTAGTATCAGCCGCGCGGGGAGCTATCACCTTTCTGCGGAACGGCAGCCCGCGCCCCGTTCCCAAGCCAGCCAAAGGCAGGTACATCATGCGAACCGGTGTGTCGTATATGGGCCATCACAACCCCAGCCACATTGCCGCCGATATGCGGGCCATGGCGGCCCTGCGCCTGGACGATGTCTTGGTCTGTACCCAGGAAAATGATTTTGTCTGGTTCCCCGGCAAAATCCGCTTCACGCCGCAGATCGCCCAAGACCACGGCATCCGGCCTATCGCGCTCTTCTGGGGCGCGCTCAATCTGTTTGGCGGGGGGCGATCCAGCCAGTTTCTGCTTGAGCACCCCGAAGGCTTTCAGGTGGGCCGCGACGGGTCGCACCGGCCTGCCGGCTGCTATGTCAATCCGCGCTGTGTGCAGCGCATCCAGGAGATGATCGACACCGTGGCCGAGGCCGGTTTTGCAGGCTATTTTGTCGACGAACCGACCCCGCTGGTCGATTGTTTCTGCGCGTCGTGCCGAGCGCAGTATGCGGCCTGGGGTGGGGATGACCTGGCCACCGCGGACGCCGAGCAGCAGGCCGCGTTTCGCCGCCGCTGCGTGGTGGACTATGTGCAAAAGATCGCCGGTTACTGCAAGGCCAACCACCCCCACCTAGAAACCATGTGCTGTCTGATGCCGCACGACCGCGATCTGTGGGAAGTGGTCAGCCGGGTCGTGAGCCTCGACAACCTGGGCACCGATCTCTATTGGGTCAACCAGGAGCGCGCTGTCGAAGAAGCTGCGCCCTTGATCCAAGAGATGGCCGCCCTCTGCCAAAAACAGCACAAGGTCCACCATGAATGGCTGCAATGCTGGGCGGTCCAGGCCGGGCGCGAGCCGCGCATCTTTGACCAGGGCGAGGTCTTGGTGCGCGCCCGGCCTGATGCGCTCTATGTCTGGGCGTGGGAGGGCCAGGTCGGCACGCGCGAGACATGTGACGACCCGGCCCTAGCCTGGGCCAAAGCGTGTGAGGTCTTGACGCTTGCCAAGGAAGTCTAGGCGTAGGTGCGTCGACATCGACGGCGAGACCAGCATGGCGCTCTAGGTCAACCCGGCCCTGGTGCGCCTGGAGCTATTGGAGGAAACGCCGCATAGGGCCGCCGCATTTATCGCCGCTGACTGGATTGATTCTAAGGGTTCTGCTGAGAAATCGGCGAGAAAGCGCTGCCGGCACGAGGAGCGGCGGAGGCACAGCAGCACCTTGCGGCAGAGTGGATCGGACAGGATTCGAACCTGTAACCAAGGAGTTATGAGCCCCCTGCTCTGCCGTTGAGCTACCGATCCGGGAGAAATGCTGCGGAGTGAGCGGGTAGCGGGAATCGAACCCGCGTCACCTGCTTGGAAGGCAGGAGCTTTACCATTAAGCTATACCCGCAAGACTGGACCCATGTCCAGGACATCATTGAAATCTAAGTCGGGGAGATAGGATTTGAACCTACGACCCCAGCGTCCCAAACGCTGTGCGCTGCCAGACTGCGCTACTCCCCGCCGTACCGGTCATTGTACTGAAAAGCCCGCCGCCGGTCAAGGCGGGCAGTAGGTAATAGCGACAGAAGAGAGCAGTCAGCAGCCAGCCATTGCGCGACACCAAGTGCTTTGCACTCACTGCGGGAGCAGCAATGGCAGCCCATTCTCTGCCCCTACTCCCTGTTCCCTACTGCCAACTCCCCAATCACACCGGCCCCGTTGCTCACCAGCAAGACCGGGGCGCGGTCGCGTTCCTCGTCGCGCTCGATCCGCCCATCGCGCACATGCACCACACGGCGGCAGTAGTCCGCCGTCTCCGCATCGTGCGTCACAAAGACGACCGTGATCCCCTGCTCTTGGTTCAACTGCTGGAAGAGCCGCATGATCTCCACGCTCGTCTTCGAATCCAGATTGCCCGTCGGCTCATCCGCCAAGATCATCGCCGGGCGGTTGATCAGCGCCCGCGCGATCGCCACACGCTGCTGCTGCCCGCCCGACAGCTCATTGGGCTTGTGCTCCAGCCGGTCGCCCAGCCCCACCAGCGCCAGCGCCTCATGCGCGCGCCGCCGCCGCTCGCGCCCACCCACCCCGGCATAGATCAGCGGCAGCTCCACATTAGCTGTGGCCGTCGTGCGCGGCAACAGATTGAAATTCTGAAACACAAAACCGATCTTCAAACAGCGGATCGCGGCCAACTGGTCGTCGTTGAGCTTGCTGACGTCGATCCCGTCTAGCTCATAGACACCCGACGTCGGCACATCCAAGCAGCCCATGATGTTCATGAGCGTGGACTTGCCGCTGCCGCTCGGCCCCATGATCGCGACCATATCGCCCGAAGCTACGTCCAGGTCGATCCCCGCCAGCGCATGTACTTCCACATCGCCCATGTGATAGACCTTGGTCAGGTCGCGCACACGAATGACTAGTTGAGCCACTGGATCTCCTGCTCCTGCCAGTTGCCCACGCCCCCCTCCAGCGCAAAGAGCATCTGAGCCTCGCCGCCGCTGCTCGGCACGGCCCACACCGCCCAGCCGCCGCTGCGGTTGCTGAGAAAAGCGACCCAACTGCCATCCGGGCTGACTGCAGGCTGGCCGTCGATGGCCGGGTTGTCGGTCAGGCGCATCGTCTGGCCTGTGGTCAAATCCACCTTGTAGATCTCTGGGTTGCCGTCGCGGCCGTCGCTCATAAAGGCCAAGAACTGGCCCGTGGGCGACCAGTTGGGCTGGCTGTCTGCCGGCACAGTGGTCAGGGCGCGGCGGTTGCCCCCGCTCCAACTCATCGACCAGATGCCACAGTTGTTGCCGCTGTCGTCGCAGCCGCGATAGGCCAGTTGATCCGCCGCCGGATGCCCGGCGGGCGCTTCGCCAAAGGTCATGGCCGTGGCCTCGTTGTTCACGTCGGCCCACACTACATAGATGCGCCAGCGCCGGTCGCCCTCGCGGTTGCTGGCAAACGCCACCAGATTCCCCTCGGCGTTCCAGGTCGGATAGCTGTCCTCGGAGAAAGTCGTAAAACGCAAGGCCAACCCGGTCGCCGGGTCCAAGGCGGTCAGGCCGCGGCTGTCTCCGCGCAGGTTGCGATAGACCAGCCGCTGCCCATCGGGCCGGAAGACGGGCTGCAGCCCATCCTCGGCCAAGATCGCCGGGAAGCCCTGCTGGCCGATCGTCTGCAGCAAGACCAAGTTGCGCCCGTTGACCGGGTCCAGCGCCGAGAGCAGGATGCGTCCCGCCGGCGCGCCCACGGCGACCAGCGCGGCCGCCGCCTCATCTGTTGCCTCATCTGCCGCCTCAACAGTGGCCCCGGCTGTAGCCTCACCGGTAGATTCGGCTGTAGCCCCGGCGGGCGATCCGGCTGCGGCGACCGGCGTGCCATTCGTCGTGGGTGTCCCCGTTGTGCCCAATGATGCCAAATCAGAGCCGGCCGCACTGGGGGAAGTGGCCCGATCCGGCACGGGCGTCAACTCAAAGGCGCGCGGCGTCGGCGTCCCCCCCCCGGTCAACTGGGCGATGGCCTGGCATTTGGCCTGGAACTCATCACGGCGCGCTATCGATCCGGGCGTCACCGAGATCGCGATCGCCGCCGTATACTGCGCCTCGGCGTCGCACCATTCCTTATCCAGCGCCAGTTGATCGCCATAGGCCAGCAGCGCCTGCTGCAGCCGCGTTTCGACATCGCGATAGCTGGGGTCTTGGACATAAATCTCCTCCAAGAGCGCGCTCATCCCCGCCCAGTCCTTGCCCTCCAGCGCCAGCGCCTCCACATACTTGGCGATCAGCGTGCGCGCCGCGCGCAGCGCCGAGCTGTTCGGCTCCAGCGCCAGCGCCTTGTCGACATAGGCCAGCGCCTCTTCGACATTCCCGGCCTTGTCCATGGTGGCGGCCAGGTTCACATAGCAGTTGTAGAGCATCTCCTCAACCTGGGA